>JBKPNQ010000081.1:0-58663 GCA_046732715.1 Acidobacteriota bacterium
CGCGCCGTTTCATCGGCGCGCTCCGATCGCGTGGCTCGCTCGCACCGCTCGCTCGCCCCCTCGGCGATTGCCGGGTTCGCGAGACAGTTTCGAGAGTGAATCGGGTAGTCGGCGTGACCCCTCTTAACCGCGCGGCTTCGCCCCTCGGACTCCCCGGCACGCGCTCTCGCGCGCCGTTTCATCGGCGCGCTCCGATCGCGTGGCTCGCTCGCACCGCTCGCTCGCCCCCTCGGCGATTGCCGGGTTCGCGAGACAGTTTCGAGAGTGAATCGGGTAGTCGGCGTGACCCCTCTTAACCGAGCGGCTTCGCCCCTCGGACTCCCCGGCACGCGCTCTCACGCGCCGTTTCATCGGCGCGCTCCGATCGCGTGGCTCGCTCGCACCGCTCGCTCGCCCCCTCGGCGATTGCCGGGTTCGCGAGAACAGTTTCGAGAGTGAATCGGGTAGTCGGCGTGACCCGCCGGGGAAGGGGTCTATCAGGTGTAGCCGGGCGCGTAACCGTGTCTCGTCGACATCGTCAGCGGAAGCACTGAATCGTAACATAGCTCCCGGCTTCCAGCTGCTCGCGGCCGGGATCCCTGGTGCGGGATCCGGATCGGCGAGAATGCAAGAGCGAGAAGCGGGAAGCTCGTAACCGGAAGCTGATGTATTCTCGCGATTGTGCCCGGACGCCCTGCGCACAGGCGATCGCCGACCGTCGCGTTGCTCCTCGGGCTCATCATCACCCTTGCGGCCGTCGCGACCTATTCCTGGTACATCACGCGGCAGATCGCGGGGCTGCGACAGCTGCAGTCAGGCCTTCTGGATCGCAACCGCAAGGATTCGCTGCAGCTGCTCAGGATTCAAAACGATCTGAATTCGCTCGGGCTCTCGATGCGCGACATGCTCGACGGCGGTCAGCCCTATCCGCTAACGGCATGGACCGCGCAGTTCCGTCGTCTTCGCGCCGATTTGGATGATGGCCTCCGCCGCGAACGAGACGTCGCCCCGGTTACGAGAGCCGCCGATCAGCAGGAGTATCTCGCCGATTCGTTCGCGCAGTTCTGGACCGCGGCAGACCAGATGTTCGCCCTGGCTGCGCAGGGGAAGGAGTCCGAGGCACGCGATCAGATCAGGGTGACGCTTCAGGCGCGTCAAGAGGCACTCGGAACGGCCGTCGCCAGGCTGCTGGTTGAGAATAACGAAACGGAGGAACAAACCGCGCAGCAGGTGGCCGCGATTTACGCACGGGTTCAGCGGAACGGCTATGGGTTCCTCTCAGCCACGCTCGTCGCCATCGTGCTGACCAGTGTGTATTTGATCCGCGCCAATCGTCGCCTCTTTGCCGAGCTCGCGTCGCTGTCGCAGCAGCGCCACGAGCTTGCGCAGAAGTTGATCGCCACCCGCGAAGCGACGCTGCGTCACATTGCACGCGAGCTGCACGATGAGTTCGGCCAGGTGTTGACCGCAATGGGATCGATGCTGGAGCGGGCCCGGAAGCACGCCCCTGAAAGCTCTCCCCTGAAAACCGACCTTCGTGAAATTGCAGAGATCGCTCAGAAGATGCTGACCCAGGTCCGCAGCCTGTCGCAGACGCTCCATCCGTCGATCCTGGAGCAAGCCGGGCTGGAGAGCACGATCGACTGGTATCTTTCGACCGTCGAACGCCAGACCGGGCTGTCGGTGCGCTACGAGCGAGACGGGCCCGCGATCGCGATCGACGGCTCGACCGCGATCCATGTCTATCGCGTGATGCAGGAGGCCCTGAACAACGTAGCGCGGCACTCGGGCGTCAAGCAAGCATGGGTGAGATTGCGCTCGAAGGGTGGCATGATCGAACTGGACGTCGAGGATCACGGCAAGGGCACCGGCTCGGATGCCACCCGCCGCGGCCTCGGCATCGTCGCGATGCGCGAGCGCGCCGAGATGATCGGTGGCACGATCGAGTTTTTGACGCCAACGGAGGGCGGCACCCTCGTGCGCATGAAGGTGCCAACGGAGAACAGGGACGTACATGCCGACTAGGATCACCGTCCTGCTCGTGGACGACCACACGCTCGTGCGCCGCGGATTCCGTCGTCTGCTTGAAGACGACGACGGCATCGAGGTCGTCGGAGAGGCGAGCAACGGCGATGAGGCGGTGAAGCTGGCACTCACGCTCATGCCCGACGTTGTGGTGATGGACTGCGCGATGCCCGGGACGTCTGGGCTGGTGGCGACGCGTCGCATCCTGGAACGCGCACCGAAGACAGCCGTCCTGATGCTGAGCATGCACAGCGAAGCGACGCTGGTTCGTCAGGCGATGGATGCGGGGGCGCGCGGGTACGTGCTCAAGGATGCGATCGATCTTGATCTCGCGTCGGCGGTCAAACGAGCAGCCGCAGGCGATACCGTCCTCGATCCGAAACTGACGCAGGCCTCGCCGCTCAAAGGGGAGCGCGACCACGGGCTCTCCGCCCGCGAGTTGGAGGTGCTCCGGCATATCTGCGACGGGCTGTCGAACCGCGCGATCGCGACCAAGCTGGGCCTGAGCGTAAACACCGTCGCGGTTCATCGGGCCAACATCATGAAGACGCTCGGCGTCCACAAGACCGCGGAGCTGGTGGTGTATGCCATCCAGAACGGGCTGGTGAACGTCCTGTGAACCGTCGCGAGTTCCTGCGCGATGCCGCAATGACCCCGCTGCTGGCAACGTGGGTAACCCGACATGCGGGGTCAGACCCCGGTTATGGGGGGTCAGACCCCGTCACGGCGCTCTCGGAACGGGGTCAGACCCCACCGGAACGGGGTCAGACCCTGGTATTGGATCAATACACGCCCCGCCTCGTCGACGTGACCGCGGCGGCGGGCATCCAATTTCAGCACAACACCGGCGCGTATGGCGGCAAGCTGCTGCCCGAAACGCTGGGCGCCGGATGCGCGTTCCTCGACTACGACGCCGACGGCTGGCCAGACATCATCCTCATCAACGGCATGGACTGGCCGGGGCACAAGCGCCAGCGATCGACGCTGAAGCTCTATCGCAACAACCGCAACGGCACCTTCTCCGACGTGACCCGCACCGCGGGCCTCGACGTCGAAATGTATGGGATGGGCGTCGCGGTTGGTGACTTCAACAACGACGGCTTTCCCGATCTGCTGGTGACCGCGGTGGGGCAGAACCGCCTGTTTCGCAACACCGGCAAGGGAACCTTCGTGGATGCGACCAAGGAGAGCGGGCTCGCCGGACGAGCGGCGTTCAGCACGTCCGCCCTGTGGTTCGATTTCGATCGCGACGGCCTGCTCGATCTTTTCGTGTGCAACTACGTCAGGTGGTCGATCGAACACGATGTCTTCTGCAGCAATGACGGGAAACAGAAGTCGTACTGCACACCCGAGGCGTACCGCGGCGACACCTGCTGGCTGTTCAGAAATCGCGGCGACGGCACCTTCGAGGACGTCACCGCCACCAGTGGGATCTTCGACAGCAGCTCGAAATCGCTCGGTGCCGCGATCCTCGACGTCGATGGCGATGGCTGGCTGGATCTCTTCGTCGCCAACGACACCCAACCGAACAAGCTGTATCGAAATCAGAAGAATGGCACATTCAAGGAGGCCGCAGTCGAAGCCGGCATCGCTTTCAGCACGGAAGGGAAAGCGCGCGCCGGCATGGGAGTCGATGCGGGGTATCTCGGCGCGTCGCTGACGCCAAGCGTCGCGGTCACGAACTTCGACAACGAAATGATCGGGCTCTATCGGGCGGCTTCACCGGGACTGTATGAGGACGTCGCGACGAGGAGCGGGATCGGAGCCGCGTCGCGAACCACCCTGGGATTTGGTTGTCTCTTCGCCGATCTCGACCTTGACGGCAGCCTGGATCTGATCGTCGCAAATGGGCATATTGACGAGACGGTGCGGAACATACACGGTCACGTCGGCTACGTGCAGTCGCCACACCTGTTTCTCAACGACGGAAAGGACACGTTTCGGGACCTTGCGGCGGCCGCTGGTGACGAATTCGCCGCGCCGAAGGTTGGCCGTGGACTGGCGTACGGTGATTTCGATCGTGATGGAGACGTGGACCTGCTGATGACGACCAATGGTGGCCCGGCAAAGCTGTTCCGAAACGATTTGCGATCACGGAACCGACGGCTTCGATTTCAGCTGACCGGCACGAAATCCAATCGCGATGCGATCGGTGCGATCGTCCGGGTGTTCCACGACGGATCGTTCCAGACGCGAATGGTCAAGACCGGCTCGAGCTATTTGTCGCAATCGGAACTGCCCGTCACATTCGGTGTCGGCGGCCGCGATCGCATTGAGCGCGTCGTCATCGCCTGGCCGAGCGGACGGGTTCAGGAGTTCAAAGATATCGAAACAGGACGGGCGTATGACTGCGTCGAGGGCCAAGGCCTGACGACTCAGAAGTGAGGGGCGACTTCATGCTGCTTGCCAGATTACGCACGATTGGGATTCTCCTGTGCCTGACGGTGTCAACGAGCCTTGCATTTCAAAGCTCGCCCGCGAACCGCCCGTGGCCGCCAGGTGTGCAGAAGGTGGCGGACGAGTCACCGGTGCTGTCGCCGGCCGACGCACTCAAGACCTTTTTCATGCCGCCTGGTTATCACCTCGAACTCGTCGCCAGCGAGCCGCTCGTTCAGGATCCAACCGTGATGGACTGGGATCTTGCTGGCAGGTTGTGGGTCGTCGAGATGACGGGCTTCGTCCGGGACCTGCAAGCGAAGGAACCCAACCTCGACCCCATCGGGCACGTCGCCGTGCTCGAGGACACGAATCACGACGGCGTCATGGACAAGCGGACCGTGTTCGCTGATGGCTTGATCCTCCCGCGCGCGGTGAAGGTTCTCGATCACGGAGTGCTCGTCGGCGAGCCCGGAAGCGTCTGGCTGATGCGCGACACGAACGGCGATCTCAAGGCCGACACCAAGGAGTTGATCACACACGGGTACGGCCGGCTCGAGGGCAGCGTCGAGGGCAATGCCAACAGCCTCTACTGGGCACTCGACAACCGGATCCACACGTCGGCCACCGACGTGTACTTCAGGTTCAGGGATCAGAAAATCGAAGTGCAACCGACGCTGTCACGAGGCGAGTGGGGTGCCACACAGGACGATGCCGGACGGATTTATCGGAACACCAATGAATCGGCGCTGCACGTTGACTTCGTGCCCACGTCCTACTTCATGCGCAATCCAAATCTGCTCCGGACTCGCGGCAGCTACGACTCGCTCGAAGACGACAGCAACAACCTCAATACGGTGTGGCCGGTGCGGCCAAATCCAGGGACCAACCGCGCCTATCAAGCCGGTGTCGATCGTCCGGATGGCACGCTCGCAAAGTTCACGTCGGTCTGCGCGCCGATGGTCTACCGCGGCGATCGCCTGCCGTCGGAACTCTCTGGCAACGTCTTCGTCGCCGAGCCGGCGGCAAACTTCGTCAGCCGGATCGTGCTCAGCGACGACGGGACGACGCTGCGGGCAAAAAAGGCGTATGACAATGCCGAATTTCTCGCATCGACCGACGAGCGCTTTCGCCCTGTCTACATCTCGAACGCCCCGGACGGAGCACTCTACATCGTCGATTTCTATCGCGGCATTATCCAGGATCGCGCGTCCACAACCGTCTACCTGCGCGACCACATCATCGCGCGGAAGCTGGATCAGCCGACCGGGCTCGGCCGAATCTATCGGGTCGTGCACGAGAGCACGCGCCTCGACAGCACGGCACCGTTCGCAAATGCGACACCGGCGCAACTGGTCGATGCCCTGTCATCTCCAAACGGATGGCGGCGCGACACGGCGCAGCGGTTGCTCGTCGAGCGGTACGTCAAATCGGTCGCACCTTCTCTCGTGAAGCTGGCGGAATCCGCTCCCGACTATCGAACGCGGCTCCACGCGCTGTGGACGCTGGACGGGATCGATAGCCTGGAGCCGGCGACCGTCACCAAAGCGCTCAGCGACTCGTCGCGCGACGTGCGTGCCTCGGCGATTCGCTTGTCAGAGAAGTGGCTCGGCAAGGATCAGTTGACCGACGAGGTGCTGAAGCGGTTGGACGATCCCGACTGGTCGGTCCGCCAGCAACTGGCCGCGTCGCTCGGCACGATGCCGAGCCCGAAACGCGAAGCGGCGACGGCGTCCCTGCTCGAGCGCTACGCGAACGATCCGGTTGTCGTTGATGCGGCGTTGAGCGGTCTTCGCGGGAGCGAGACCGCCGTTCTCGACAGGATGTTTGCATCCGCGACGCAAACACCGCAGCGCGAGACGGCGATCACGATGCTGGCAGGAACGATCGTCCGCGGTGGACAGGACGCGGCGATCCAGGCGTTGTTCAAGCTACTCGCCAACGACAGCCGGCCCGAGTGGCAGCGATCCGCCGTCCTCCGGGGAGCCGAGGTGGGCGTGCTCGGCGCGCCGATGCCGGGATCGTCTGCGGCTCGCCGCGGCGGCGCCCCTCCAGGGGTCACGCTTCCGTGTCCGACGTGTCCAGGCGGCCGTGCCGGCCCTGGTGGCGCGTACGCGTTCGAACGGCCGGCCGCAGCAGCTGCGGGAGGCGGCGGGCGCGGCGGCGGAGGCACCCGCCTCGTACGCCTGAGCAGTGAACCGTCAGCGTTGTCGGCACTGGCGGCGCGTACCGACGATCTCGGCACTCGGGCAGCCCGCGTGCTCGCACGAGTCGAGTGGCCCGGTAAACCTGGCGCGTCCGCGCCGATCGCTCCGCTCTCGGCCGAGGAGCAGCAGCGATTCGAGGCAGGACGTGACGTCTACAGGAACATCTGCCAGGCGTGTCACCAACCTGACGGCCGCGGGCAGGAGAGAGTCGCTCCGAGCCTCGTCGGCTCGACGCTGGCACTCGCGTCGCCCGACATTCCGGCGCGCATCCTGCTGAACGGGAAAGAAGGACCGATTGGATTGATGCCACCGGTTGGCTCAGTGCTAAGCGACGATCAGATTGCTGGCGTATTGACGTACGTTCGCCGCGAGTGGGGCCAGCCTGGATCCGCGGTTGATCCGGCGACGGTGAAGTCCGTTCGCGAGCAGACCGCAGGACGGACACGTCCATGGACGAACGACGAACTGCTCGCGCTTGCGGGCGGTCGAGGACAGCGCCCCTAATAGGAGGTTCTGCTCGGTTCGACAGGGTTCTCCCGGGTTCCACTGGGTTCGTCAAACGAGACAGGAGTCTCTGACATGAAGAGGGTTGCATCAACTCTTTCGATCGTTCTCGTTGCCGCTGTTTGCCTTGTTGCTCAGGGACAGAAAACCAAGCCGCTCGAGATCTGGGTCGTTGACGTCGAGGGCGGAAAGGCGGCGCTGTATGTGTCGCCGACAGGTCAGACGGCCATGATCGACACCGGCTTTCCCGGGGCCCGCGATCTCGACCGGATCATGGCGGCGATTGCCGACGCAGGCGTCAAGCAGATCGACTACCTGATCTCGACGCACTACCACGTCGATCACATCGGCAACGTCGTGGAGCTCGCCAAGCGAATTCCGATCGGCACTTTCGTCGATCACGGGCCAACTCTGGAAGGACCGAATGTGCCGCAAGTGGCTCCCGGGCCAGATGGTATCCCGGTCACGAAACCGAGAGAGCAGATCGAAGGCTTCCAGGCGACTTATGCGGAGCTCTACGGCAAGGCGAAGCACCTGGTGGTCAAGCCCGGGGACCGCGTTCCGATCACCGGGCTCGACTGGCGCATCGTCACGTCGGCCGGACAGGTGCTGAAGACTCCGCCGCTTCCAGGCGGCGGCAAGCCAAATCCGTCTTGCACCGGATTCACTCCGATGGCTGGAGCGACTGGACTCAACGATCCCGATGATGCGCAATCGGTGGGGAGCGTGATCATGCTGGGGCAATTCCGCGCACTCGACTTTGGCGACATGTGGCGCACGAAGGAGCTCGAGCTGATGTGCCCGAACAACCCGATCGGCACGGTGGATCTGTACTTCGCGAGCAGCCACGGCGCGATTGCCTCGGGCTCGCTGCCGTTCGTGCATGCCATTCAACCGCGCACCGCGATCATGCAGAACGGCACGCGCAAAGGCGGCGCGCCAGAGCCGATGCAGACGATCCTGTCGTCGCCAGGCTTCGAAGATCTGTGGCAGATGCACTGGTCGTATAACGCGATGCTCGAACAGAACAGCCCGGCGCTTTACATCGCGAACGTGGAGGACATGACGACCATCGCCGGCGTGCTGACCGCGCCACCGCGTGGGGCAGGACCGGGCAGGGGAGCACCGCCGGCTGCACAACCCGCGACGCCACCGACAGCGTCGCCTGCGACGCCCGGTGCAGCGCCACCCCCGGCGAGCGCTCAGCCGCCAACTGGAGCGAGTGCGCAGACACCGGCAGCGGGTGCCGCCGCCCCAGCGGGACAAGCCCCTCCAGGCGGAGGAGGACGAGGGCGAGGCAACGCCACCGGCCACACACCGGCGTACTGGCTGAAAGTGGCCGCGTACCCGGATGGGACGTTTACGATCACGAACCCGCGCAACGGATTCAGCAAGACCTATGCGCCGCGAGGTCCGGCGAGGCCGACAAAATGATCGGAGCAATTCTGAGGCGGAAGCCACCGACTACAGCCCGCGCGACGCCTTCAGCACGATCGACTTTCCGTGCACGCGATCGAGAATGGTCAGGCTGCCGTTCTCGAGCACGACGTCATCGACTTGGGAAAACCCGTCAGGCGTGCGCGTGTAGAACATGATGAAGCTCGAGGAGATCTTCGAGTTCGCCGGCAACCATCGATAAGTTGGCGTGTCGAACATCGCGTTGGCTTGGATGACGTCGCGTCGCGGCAGGTCGAACGGCTGAACGGCGAACTCCATGCCGCGCTGCGATCGCCGTCCGCTGCCTGGGTACCAGTCCCACATCTGCGTCCAGGGATACTCTTCGCGGCGAAAGACGTAACCGAGAAGCGCCTGCCGACCGGGGTGCATGGCGGTGACGTACACCAGTCGCCGCGACGCATCCATCAGCGACGTCGTCTGGTCCATCAGCGGCGCGACCGTCGGCGCGATTCGAATGTCCGTTGGTTTGCCGCTGACCGTCGGCGCCATCGGCCATGCGAACTCCTTGAAATCTGCGAGCTCATGGTGATCCGGCGGATCGACGGCCTCCGATTCGTACGAGCGCGTCATCGCACGCTTCGACGCCATGTCGGTGACGGTTTTCCCCGGTTCCAGGAACGGACCGCCAATGGTTGCGTGCTCGCCCCAATTGATCGGACGATCGAACCCGAGAAGGCTCTCGAGCTCGCTCTCGATGTAAACGACGCTTTCGCCGTCGACCATCGTGATCGTGCGACGAAAGTTCTCGTGAACTATCGGGAGCATCGCGCCGAATTCAACCGTCAGGGTCCCGTCTTTCTTGTCTGACGAAAGAACATCCCACGGCACGCGATGCGCTTCACCGTGGCCGGGAAGTCCGGCTGCGTGTTCTTCCTTCGAGACCGGTCCGAAGCCATCGACGCACACAAAGTGGCCGAGCCCTTCGAAGGGATTCAGCTGGGTCGCGTCGTCTTTCATGACGACCTGCACCATCGCGCCGCCAGCCGATCGAATCGCGAGCGAGAGCTTGTCGTTGGCGAGAATCCTGACCGGGCGGCCGTCGAACGTCCCCGGTTCCTGTGCAGCAATAACAGCACCGGCGGCGCCGAGCATGAACAGGCACAGTGCCCGCTGAGCGTCTTTCATGGATGACGCCAAATCTCAGTGCCGGCCCGTGGGCCCGGCTGTCTTTCGATCTGCCTGCTGAAGCACGTAGATCTTCAGGCTTTGGATCGACCACGCGGGCGCATCATCTGCATTTGCCGTGAGCGTGACGCGCACGAACCGCGCCGGCACCGCCTGAAACGACGCAACGGTCGTGAGTCCATTCCCCTTGCCTTCGAACACGGGCTTCCACGATGAGCCGTCGCCCGAGACTTCAACCTTGTATTCGCGCGGAAAGCCTGGCGGTCCTGCGACCGGAGCGCCGCTGGCAGTCACCGCCGCGGCGTTGCCGGCGCCGGCACGGCCACCGGGAGGCGGCGACTGGAATTGGATCTCGGTGACGCTCTCCACCCTGGGTAATTCAACCTGGAACCACGTTCCCGACTGCTGCGTCCCGCCCGCGTTCCACGTCGTCAGACTCAGCGCCCCCACGGCCGCCTCGTTGTTGCTGCTGGCCGACAATTTCCATCCGTCGGCGAAGAGCGGCGTCGGCATCGACGCCGTCAGCTCGGGCAGCGTCCAGAACGTCTTGCGGCTCGCGGTATCGGCGCGCACGCGGGCGACGTCCTCCGGGGTGATGAATCCTCCAGTGTTCCCGAAGCTGTGGCGAACGAACGAGCCGACCGCCGCGATCCAGTCGTCGTTCTGCGCGTCCATTGCGACCATGGTATCGGTGTAGTTCCTGCCGTCAACCGGACCGGTCAATCCGCGAAGGACGACCTTCGTGATGTAGTCGCGATGAGCGTTGACGCGCGGCGATCCGGCCAGCGGCGGCGCCATTGTCGTCGACAGCTCAGGCTTCGGCGTTCCCAGGCCGTCCGGTCCATGACATGCAAAGCACAGCTCGTTGTAGATCTGCCCGCCGCGATCCAGCAGTGCCTGTTGATCGGGGGTGAGGTTCGCACGTCCGCGTCCGCTCGCGGTCGCGGTCGCGGCGGCGTTCAGCATCGTCGTGCCCACGACCTGGACGCCTTTTGCTGGGTTGCTGTCCATCGTCGACTTCGTCGTCGCGGCCGCATCCGGCACCTTCCACCGGTTAATCGTGAGGAGCGCCTGGATCACGACGTCGACGTCCGGATCGGACGCCATCTTGGCGTAATCGGCAGCGAACGATCGGTCACCGGCCTTGTAGAGCGTCTCGCTGGCGCGGATCGCCTGGATCCGCATTCGCGGCTCGGAGTCCTCCATGAGCTGACGCACGAGCACCGGCTTCAACGCGTCCAGTCCTTCGAGCGTCCACATCGCGTGAAAGCGCGCGAGAAGGTTCGGCGATGTCTTCACGATTGTCAGCAACGCGGGAACGACCGACTTGTCCTGCTTCAGCACGAGCAACTGTTGCGCCGTGTCGCGCCACCAGCCGTTGGGATGGCTGAGGTGAGTGACGAGCTGCGCCGGAGTCTCGTTGTTCATGCGCGGCATGATGCGATCGCGGCGAAGCGCATCCGATCGATCGGGTTTGACGCCGTCGTACACGAGCCGCCAGATGCGCCCCTTGTGGATCACTTTGTCGAGGTCGTACTGCTGAATGCGCGCGCGTAGATATGTGCCCGGCCCGGCAAAGTTTCCGACCTGGATGATGCCGTGGTACATGTCGGTAATGTAGACCGTGCCATCGGGCGCCGTGGTCACATCAACCGGGCGGAAGTACGGATCCATCGACTTGACGAACTCGTTGTTTGGATACGCGTTGTGAAGGTAGGTGAGGCCTTCCTTCTTCTCCGAGTGGATGCGGCGGATGATGCGGCCGACCGGTTCGCCATAGAGGTAGTCGCCGACCAGATCCTTCGGCAGCCGGTGGCCGCGGTAAATATCGTTGCCGGCACTTCCGGTGACGCTCTTCAGTGACCCGTCCGGCATTCGCGTGGCGTTCAGCCCACCCTGCATGTCGGCGACCCGAACGGGAGCGCCCCAGGGAATCCTGAAATCAGGCTCGAGCTCGTCCGGCACGGTGAAGTTGCCGTAGACGATTGGGAATTGGAAGCTGACGGGGACGCCGGGGGCGCCGCTCTCGAACCACATCTTGCCGTCGTTATCCTGCGTCACCCCCCACTCGCCGCGGTTGTTCCCGGTCGGTTCCTTGATGACGCCGTGCGGCGTCCAGCGGGCGCGAAACGCGTTGTAGGTGCTGTAGAGCCAGTTATCCATCGTCCAGGTGAGAAACGCCTCCTGGCCTTCGATGTTGGCCAGACGTCCGTAACCGGTATCGAACAGTTCTTTCTTGTCGGCGACGCCATCACCGTTCGTGTCGGTGTACTTCCACACCTCCTGCGCGTTGGACTCCTTCGTCAGGATGGTGTTCGGCCCAAACGGCAGCACGAACCTGGGAAACACGAGGTTGTCCACGAACACCGTGTGCTTGTCGTAGACGCCGTCGTTGTTGGTGTCGACATGGAGCGAGATTCGGCTGATCGGATCGAGCTGGCCGGTCATATCGATATCGAGCATGTAGCTGCGATCCTCGACGACGAACATGCGCCCGTTGCCATCGAAGGCAATCGCCGTTGGCTCTTGAATGATCGGATCGGCGAGCACCAGCTCGAGGCGGTATCCGGGCTGCAAAATGAACGTCTTCAATTCTTCTTCAGGCGTCTTGGCCAGGACCGGCGGCTGTTTCGTGAAGTCGATGCCGGTCAGGTCCTGCCGTCCACCGCCACCACGGCCTCGTCCTTCAGCGCCGCCTCGCCCCGTCGGGTCTTGCGCGATCGGCGGAGTCGTCTGGCCCGGCTGGCCTGCCGGCGGAGCGGTCTGTTGAGGGGTCTGCGCGAAAACAACGAGGCTCGCCGCGCAGATCGCAATAGCAAGCACGAACGTGGTGTGAGGAGGACGAGGGATCTTCATGATGTCGGCTCACAAGAGCACGATCGGCGATCGAGTGTCAATGGTGAACCAGCCAAGTTAGTGAATTGGTGACTTGGTGAATTGGGCTTCGCACGCACTACCGCGCGTGCAATGAAAGCGCGGCGGTAGCCGCGCGATGCAAATTCACCAATTCACCGATTCACCAATTTAGATCACTTGACATCGCGGTCTAGGGTGAAGAAAGGTACGCGCGTAACCATCCATGAAGAAGATCTCTCTCGCCGCCGCCCTGCTGGGATCCGTCCTCAGCGTCGTCATTGTCACCCTGATGGCGCAGGACTTCGATCTCGTCATCGTTCGTGGACGCGTCATCGATCCGGAATCCGGGCTCGACGCGGTCCGCAGCATCGGTATTCGCGGCGGAAAGGTTGCGGCGATCGCAGACGGCCCGCTCGCTGGCCGACAGGAGCTCGACGCAGCCGGACTGGTTGTGGCGCCGGGGTTCATCGATCTCCATTCCCACCAACAGACCGACGAAACCTACCGCTGCCAGGTTCTGGACGGCGTGACGACGGCCTTTGAGCTGGAGGTCGGTGCCTCCGATATCGACGGGTGGTATCGCGAGCGCGAACCGGGCCGAGCGATCAACTACGGCGTGAGCGTCGGGCACATTCCAGTTCGAATTGCGGTGATGCACGACCCGAGTACGTTTCTGCCGAGCGGAGACGCGGCGCACAAAGCGGCCAGCCCAGCGGAAATCGCTGAAATGGCCCGCAGGATTGACGAAGGGCTGCGCAAGGGAGCCGTGAGCATGGGCCTCGGCCCGTCGTACACCGCTGCCGCCACACAATGGGAAGTCCTGGAAATGATTCGCGTGGCCGCGCGCCATCATGCGTCTGTCCATGTGCACATCCGCGGCGGCATGGCTGGCCTCGAGGAAGTGATTGCCGGTGCGGCGATCACCGGCGCGCCGCTGCACATCGTCCACATCAACAGCTCCGGACTCGCGCAGACTCGCGAGATGTTGCAAGTGATCTCGGAAGCCCAGGCCCGCGGTCTCGACGTGACGACAGAGGCGTACCCCTACACCGCCGGCATGACGGAAATCCAGTCCGCGAACTACGACGGCTGGGAGCAGTGGCCGGCGGAGCGGTTCGCAACGATCGAATGGCCTTCGACGGGCGAGCGACTCACCCGCGAGACCTTTATCAAGTACCGCAAGATCGGTGGCCCGGTCGTCGGTCACTCAAACACAGATGAAATGGTCGCCGTGGCGATCAACAGTCCGTTGACCGCGATCGCGAGCGACGGCTACATGCTCAATGGAATCGGTCATCCCCGGACGTCGGGGACCTACTCGAAGGTGCTCGGCCGCTTCGTGCGCGAGGCCGGATCGTTGACGCTTATCGACGCGCTGCGCAAGATGACGCTGATGCCGGCGCGCAGGCTCGAGTCACGCGTGCCAGCAATGCGCGACAAGGGGCGCATCCGAGTGGGAGCAGACGCGGACGTGACCATCTTCGACGCGGCACACATCATCGACCGGGCGACCTATCGCGAGCCGTCACGCCCTTCGGAGGGGATCCGCGACGTTCTCGTCAACGGCGTTCCCGTCGTTCGGATGGGAAAATTCGTGACCGGTGTCGCGCCCGGCCGCGCGGTTCGAGCGCCACAGGAGCGATAGTGAACCTGCGCCTCCTTTGCGCGTTCGTCCTCATTGCCGCAGTTACGCTTCAGGCGCAGTCCGGCACCGACAAGCGACAGCAAACGCTCGACCAACTCCTGAAGATGCTTCACCCGAGCCGGACGCCCGCGGACGGGCGAATCAACGCGTTCGACAAGACCTGGGAAGACTGGTTGAAGCGAACCGGCGAGCTCCCACCGGACTTCGATTCGATGCCGTCCATCCCGGATTTGCCGGATCCGTTGCTGCTGCACGACAGCGGGCGCGACATTCGCGTGACGACACGGGAACAATGGAGCCGCCAGCGGGCGTGGCTGCGAAACCAGATCGAGCACTGGATCTTTGGCACCATGCCGCCGGCGCCCAACAATCTGCGCGCCACCGTAACGGCGACGCACCGAGAGGGCACCGCGACCGTCCGCGAGGTGCGCCTGCAGTTCGGTCCCGCTCAACGTGCGAGCCTGCGGATCGAGCTCGTGATACCGGACGGCGCGGGACCGTTTCCCGTGTTCCTGACGAATCACGCCCGCAATCGTCCGTGGATATACACGGCGGTGCGCCGCGGATACATCGCGGCGATCTATCACGCCACGGATCCGCGCTACGGCAACGGTGACGACTCCGACGCGTGGATTGAAGTCTATCCGGACTACGACTGGTCCTGTCTCGCCCGCTGGGCCTGGGCGGCGTCGCGGGCGGTGGACTATCTGACGACGTTGCCCGAGGTGAATAAGGCGCAGATCGGCCTCGCCGGTCATTCGCGCAACGGCAAACAGGCGCTGCTCGCGGCGGCGTTCGATGAGCGAATCGGCGCCGTCGTGCCGTCGAGCGGGAACAGCGGCGAGAACGATCCGTGGCGATACACCACCGAACCGTTCATGAACGAGAGCATTGAGCTGCTCGCCGGCGTCCAATCGCACTGGTTCAGTCCGAGACTCCGGTTTTTTGCCGGACGCGAGGACAAGCTGCCAGTTGATCAGAATTCGCTGCTGGCTCTCGTCGCCCCACGAGGCCTGATGATGTACTCGGGGTTTGCCGAATCGGCGGGCAATCCGTTCGGATTTGAGCAGGCCTACCGATCGGCCCTCCCTGTCTATCGCTTCCTGGGTCGCGAGCAGAACATCTGGTTGCAGCTGCGCGATGGGGAACACGAGACGACCGCCGGCGACGTCGAGAACTTCGTCGACTTCTTCGACGCGGTTTTTGGCAGACGGCCTCATCCGAAGATTGAAACCTGGATTAACGGCTATACCTTCGATGGGTGGCGTCAGTTATCGGGCGAGAGTCTCGCGCCTGCGTCATTTCCCACCACGCGCTTCAATCCGGCCGACTCGCCAGCGGACCGCCTCAAGCGGATCGCGTGGGCGCTCGGCGAAGAGCCACCAGGGATCAAGCGATTGGCCGTCGCCAAGCTCCCAACCGCCGGCACGGGAGATGGTTGGCTCGCCGGGTTGTTCAAGCGTCCCGGTGCCGACGCGGCTGCGCGTGCGCGAGTCACGAAAGAAGGGATGGGCTGGGCCGAGATACCGTTCGGCGATGACCTCAAGGCCGATTTGTTCTACCCGGCTGACAAGCCGGGAGGGAAGTGGCCGGTCGTCATCTGGCTGCATCCGTACGCCTATCAAAACGGCTGGTCCACGGCATCTCCCTGGGAATCTACCGGGGCTGACTATCGTCTCGATCAGCGACCGTCGTTTCCAGCGCTGGTGAAACGCGGATTCGCTGTCCTGGCGTTCGATCAGATCGGCTTTGGTGCGCGCGTGCTGACCGCGCGTGACTTCTATCGTCGGTATCCGAAGTGGTCGCTGATGGGGAAGATGGTTGCCGACACGCGCGCCGCCATCGACGCGCTCGTCGCGCTGGACGTCGTCGACGCCTCACGAATCTCTCTCATGGGGTATTCGCTCGGTGCCAAGGTTGGAATCCTGACCGCGGCGCTGGACCCTCGAGTGCATGCGCTGGCCGCAGTTTGCGGATACGACCCGCTGCGTCTCGATACGGCCGACCGCGGCGTCGAAGGTATCGGCCATTACTCGCAGCTGCACGGCCTGATGCCGCGGCTCGGTTTCTTCATCGGCCAGGAATCGCGGCTGCCCTTCGACTTCGATGAGCCGTTGGCGTTGGCAGCATCCAGGCCAGTGTTACTCATCGCCCCGACCCACGACCGCTACGCGCGAGTGACCGACGTCCGCGCGGAAGTGCAGGCGATCCACGGCGTCACGCTCGAGACGCCGCCTGACATCAACCGCTTCGATCGCAAGTTCCAGGCGCGTGTGCTGGAGTGGCTCGCAGATCAGAATCGCTAATCACTAATCCCTGATCCTGAATCCCTGATCCTGAATCCCTGATCCTCGAATCCCTGATCCTCGAATCCCTGATCCTGAATCCCTGATCCTCGAATCCCTCATCCTCTAATCGCTCATCCTCAAATCGTTGGATCCTCAAATCGTTGGATCCTCAAGTCTCGCTCCGTACGCAACGGCACGAGATTCAGTGTACCGGCTTCCTGAGAGCAGGGACGAGCGAGTTCGATTGTCCATCGAGCCGCGATGCAGGATTCACGGATTCAGGATTCAGGGACCGTTCAGGTATTCAGGGATTCCGATTCAGGGATTCCGATTCAGGGATTCAAGGATCCCAGGATCAGCGATTCAAGGATTGGGGATTCAAGGATCAGGGATTCAGGATCAGGGATTAGTGATTAGGGATTCCCCGATGTGACGTCGTAACCGGCGAATTCGGCCTGGTACGTGTTCCCCTTGTATTCCAGCTCCTGTTTGATCCCGACCTCCGTCGTGTAATACGCCTGCACTACGCGCGATTTCAGTTCCTTGAAGAACTTCTCCTCGGGCGTCTTCGGATTGCTTTCGTTCTGTGCCATGCGCGTCAGCACCGCGAGCCGTTGGTCAGGCGACGCTTTCATGAACACCAGCGTGTTCGCCTCTTGTGAAAGCCGATCGACGAGGGCAAGCCCGTTGCGCCAATCGGTTCGATCCTTTTGCTCCCACGCCTCGGCCAGTCGGGCGTCGATAAAATCCGCGACCTTCGCGGCTCGTGCGCCCGGAGAGTGGGCATCGGCGGGAATGATCATCTCGCTCAACTCGTCGAGCAGCGCAAACTCGGCTTGCGTCAGGAACCCACCAACGCGCGCCTGAGCCGCTGCGTCGCCAACACCCAGCGAAGCGGCGACGGTAGCGGCGGCTCCCAGCTTGATGACGTCTCGACGGCTCAGGTCGTTATCGTGCTCGTCCATCACAAGTTTCCTTTCCCGAGCTCGCTGGCCAGGTAATCGCACGACCGCCATGCCAGCGCCATGATCGTCCACGTCGGATTCTGGCAGGACGCGTTGACGTGACTGCTGCCGTCGACGACGAAGAGGTTCTTGACGTCATGGCTCTGCTGAAACTGATTGAGCACCGACGTCTTCGGATCAGCGCCCATTCGCGCGGTGCCAAGCTCGTGAATCGACCAGCCCTCGGTTAATGGGTTTTTGCTCACGTCGAGGATCTCGAAGCCGGCGGCATCGAACATCTCTTGCGCCGTGTTCGCCATGTCTTCGCACATTTTTTTTTCGTTGTCGCCGAACTTGTAGTGAAACCGAATGACCGGAATGCCCCATCGATCCTTGATCGCCGGATCGAGATCGATGTGGTTTTCGTATCGCGCCAGCACTTCGCCAAAGCCACCCATGCTGATGTATGCGCCGGCGTTGTCGCGGACGGTCTTCTTGAACGAGGCCCCGAATCCCGGCGTTTCGGCCGCGTGCTCAGGAAACATCTGGGTTCCGGCGCCCCCTTCGAATCCGTATCCGCGAATGAAGTTCTGGCTCTTGTCCGATAGATTGCGGAAGCGCGGGACATAAAAGCTTCCCGGCCGCCCGTCGTCGAGCGTCCGCGGCTTGCCGGCGAGATCTTTGACGAATCCGGTGACACCAGGGCCCATGACGTGCTCGCAGAAGTTGTGCCCGACATGCCCACTCGAATTGCCGATGCCGTTCGGGTGCGTGGCGGACTTCGATAGCAGCAGCAATCGGGCCGACTCCAGCGTCGACGCCGCGACGACAACCACCCGGCCGTGCGCCTCATAGGATCGCCCGCTGTCGGTGTCGACAAACGCGACGCCGCGGGCTTTGCCGGTCTTCGCATCGACCAGAATCTCCCGCGCCGTCGCGTTCGTGCGGAGCGTGAGATTCCCCGTGTCCATCGCCGGAAAGATGAGACCAGTGGGAGAGTCAAACGCTGCGTGGATATCGCAGCCTCCAGCCCGCCGGCCGCACGCCCCGCGCCCAAAGCACTTGCTGCGATATTTGTTGTGTTTCAAGCCGTCAGTCGTCACCCCGGCGCGATAGGGAGTGAGGACGCGATTCATCTTGCGCAGCGAGTTGCGCAGCGTGACTTCAGCCGGCGCGAGCCGGTTTGGCCGCTGAAAAAGACTATCGGGCAACTGCGGAAGGTTTTCTTTGACACCAGAGATCCCGAGATAGAGATCGACCTTGTCGTAGTACGGCGCGATGTCCGCGTACGAGATCGGCCAGTTCTCGCCGTAGCCGTCGCGACTCTTGGCTTTGAAGTCGTAATCCGAGAGGCGAAGCGCCAGCCGCCCCCAGATATTGGTCTTGCCGCCGAGCAGGCGCGCCCGGACCCACGCGTAGTTCGTCCCCGAGTAAGGATGGTTCTTCTCGTCAACGACGATGTTCTTGCTGTAGTCGCTGCCGCCCCAGCCCTGGACGTACGAATAGACGTTCTTGTACGCGGAACCCACTGCATAAGGAGGTTTGCGGACGGTGTACTCGTTCAACGAGAGCGCGTGGTGCCCGGGAGGCATCGCACCGCGTCTTGGATGCTCGTACGGCCACTCCATCGATTTCAGCTCTTGGTTGATGTCGAGCTTCTTCCCGGCTTCCAGCATCAGCACCTTCATGCCATGCGACGTGAGCACGTGCGCGGCCATGCCACCGGCCGCGCCGGAGCCGATGACGACGGCATCGTAGGTGGTCTTGAGATCAGCTTCTGGTACGGGTGCCTGGATGACACGCATGAATGGCATGTGAGAGTCCTTGATTGCTAATCGTCGATTGCTGATTGGAATTGTTCAGGGACGTCAAGTCAGCATCAATAATCAGCAATCCTATTCCGGCAGCGCGAAGCTATAAAGTACGTTCCCGGCCGTCAGCGCGACATACTGACGGCCGCCGACTGCATAACTGACCGGCGCGGCCGCGTGGTTGCCGCCGGTCTGATAATGCCAGAGATATTTCCCCGTCTTCGCATCGAGCGCGATCAAGTTGCCATCTCGCGACGAGGCGAACACGACGCCGCCAGCCGTTGCCAGCACACCATTGGTCAGGGATCCCTGGAAGATCTTGAAGTCCCACACTGTTTTCCCGGTTTCTGGATCGAGCGCCTTGATGCCGGCGTTGGGAGCCGGATCGTTTGGGCCGCGTGCCAATGGCGGTCCCGCAACGTTCCCGAGATACTCGCGGCCGCGAACCGGAACCTGCGGCACGCTGATGTACTGTGTCCCCGCCTCGGAATACTCGAGATAGAAGAGTCCGGTGAGCGGACTGTAAGACGGCGGCTGGAAGTTCGTCCCCCCAC
The DNA here is from genome assembly GCA_046732715.1 of Acidobacteriota bacterium. GTDB lineage: Bacteria > Acidobacteriota > Vicinamibacteria > Vicinamibacterales > 2-12-FULL-66-21 > JALZOC01. Next base: position 19,773 of record JBKPNQ010000081.1, read on the forward strand.
CCGGTGTCGGATACACCAGGAAGCTTCCTTCGGGGCTCGAGTTCGAACCGGGAACCGGGATCGGCCGTCCCTTCTCGTCAAATCCTTTGTTCCATGTCTGGTGAATGAACGGCGTGCCCGACAGAAACGATCCGTCTGTCCGATCGAGCACGTAGAAGTGTCCGTTGCGGTCGGCGTGCAGGAGCAGTTTTCGCATCCGTCCACGCCACACGCGATCGACAAGGACCATGTCCTCGGTCGAATCCCAATCATGTCCGTCGTTCGGCGTGAACTGGTAGTGCCACTTCCGTCGACCGGTGTCCGGATCGAGCGCGACGACTGAATCAGTGAACAGATTGTCGCCGTCTCCCCGCACCGACCGATCCGTCATCGCCGCCGGGTTGCCGACAGGCCAATACAGGGTGTTGAGATCCGGATCGTAGGTGCCGGTCAGCCAGGTCCCCCCGCCGCCGGTCTTCCAGCTGTCGCCCTTCCACGTATCGTTGCCAAACTCTCCAGGCTCAGGAATGGTGTAGTACCGCCACAGGCGTTTCCCGGTCACGTCGTAGGCGTCGAGAAATCCACGCAGCGCGTACTCGCCGCCGGCATGCCCGACGATGATCTTGTCCTTGACGATGAGCGGCGGGCTCGTGATGTTGAACCCTTCCATCGTGTCGGCAACCTGAACTTCCCACAGCAGCAGTCCGGTCCGCGCGTCGATGCACAGCAGCGCCGCGTCGTTGGTGCCGACAAAAAGACGATGGCCGAGAATGGCGACGCCGCGATTGACGACGTCCGTCTCTCCGGGATTGCGTACCTTCTGCGGGCGAACGAAGCGCCAGATTTGCCGTCCCGTGCGGGCGTCCATCGCCGTCACGGTTCGAGGGCTTCCGCCGCTCGTGCCGTACATGACGCCATCAACAACAAGCGGCGTACTTTCGCTGACGGTGTCGCCAGGCACCGATGCCGACCACGCCGCGCGCAACCCCGCAACGTTCGCCGGTGTAATGCTGGACAGAGCGGAGTAGTGCGAGCCCTGATAGTCGCCCCAGTACATCAGCCAGTTGTGCGGCTCGGACCTGGCGCGAAGGAGTCGCTCGTAAGTGACACCGCCAGGCACGACCGGTGCCGTCGCCGTTTTAGCGGCGTCGCGGCCCTCCAGGGTTGACAGGTACGCGACCAGATTGGTGACGTCGGCGCTCGTCAGGCGCGTGGCGTAGTCCGGCGGATGAAGCGATCGATTCTCGACGGAAACCGAGGCGAGCGTTCGCTTGTCGAGCAGGTGCAGACGGCCGGCAGTGTCGATCATCTGCAGGGAGAACGTGTCTTCGTTTTTCCGGACGCCGCGAAGGGTGCGGCCATCACTCGTTTTCACGACGACTGTTGCCGATGCCGCGCCGCTGCGGCTGCCGCGTCCACCTCCCGTGCCCATCGGGGTGTTTGGCTCCAGCAACTTTCGTCGGATCGCCTCGGGCGAGTATCGCGCCGCGCCGGAGAGATCCGGTCCGACAATGCCGCCGCGACCGTTGACCTCGTGGCAACTCGCGCACTCGGCAGCACCAAAGAACAGCTGCTCGCCGACAGCGACGTCGCCGCCTGTCGGCCCACCAGCAGCGGGTGCCACCGCGGAATTGGGCTGCAGGCTTTTCACGTACGTGACCAGTCGCCAGACGTCTGGATCGCTCAAGCCGGGGAAGCCGGCCATCTGCGTTCCCGGGACGCCGTTCTTAATCGATCGAAAGACATCGCCGTCGGCGCTGCCGTGGGTGAACGTGGCCGACGCCAGCGCGGGTCCGCGGTCCGTTCCCTGACCCGCGGCACCGTGGCAGGACTGACACATCTGGTTGTAGAGGTCCCTCCCCGCCGCGACAGCAGCCGTATCGTTTGAAAACGGATTGATCGTCTGCGGCGCCTGCCGGGCCGCGCTGCCAATGAGGGCCAAGGATACGAGCACAACCGGAACCAGCGAGGGTCGCATGGGGAGGTCAGAGCAGATTAGACCGATTTCATGGTTGAAACGTCAATCCGCATCCAGGTCCGCCCTTCTGGGTGCAGTAATACGTCCGGATTATTGAGGTTCGTATGTCCCCTGCCTAGACTCATTTCACAATCACGATTCTGTCGTGCAGGGCTTTAGCCCTGCCTCCAAAGCCGCGACAGTCACATCTGCTGAATGGGGTAGAGGAGAGTCAATCGCGCATGCGTGTTCTGCTTCGCCTTACGGTCATTACCGTCGCCACCCTCGGATCGCTGCTCGCCTCCGCGCCGCACGCCTGGGCGCAGGGTTGAGTGCTCATCCGCAACAGCGCGCCCGTGTTTGGCGCGAACAGACACCCGTATCAGGAAGCCGGCGAGTGGCAATTCACGCTCGCGAGCCGGAACCTCGTCTCCAACGATCACTACAACGGCACCGTGGAGCAAGTGCAGCGCCAGACGCTGCAGAACTACGTCACCAACAAACAGAACCTCGTGGACATCGGCGTCAGCCATGCGGTCAATCGGCAGCTCGCGTTGACCTTCGCGATGCCGTTCGTCAATTCATCGTGGGCGTCACGGGATCCGGCGGCCCCGCTCCCTGCCCCGCGTCATGAGATCGCGCAGAACGGGAGGGGCATCGGCGACATCAGCCTCACCGGACGATACTGGTTGTTCGATACCCAGACCCACGACACCTGGAACATTGCCGCTGGCGGCGGCGTCAAGTTCCCGACCGGCAACGCCCGTGCACAGGATCAATTCCCCGGCCGGACCGACACGTCGAACATTCTTCGCTACGTCGATCAATCGGTTCAGCCCGGCGATGGTGGCTGGGGACTGCTGATGGAGGCGCACGGGTTCAAGGCCATGTATCGCGTGTTCCTGTTCGGTTCCGCCAGCTACCTGGCCAATCCGCGCGACGAGAACAACACGCCGTCAATTCTGTCCACGCTGGGCATCTCGACCGCGCCGGGGACTCCGAATGAAGGGCTCGGGGTGAACTCGGTTCCCGATCAGTACATGACGCGCCTTGGCGCGTCGGTTGGGATCTGGAAGGGCATCGCCGGTTCGGTGGCGTGGCGAATGGAAGGCCTGCGACGCTACGACTTGTTTGGCGACAGCCACGGATGGCGGCGGCCAGGGACCGAGATGTTCATAGAGCCTGGCGTCAGCTATCAGTACGGCGGACACACGTTCTCGTTCAACGTGCCGATCGGCTATTACTACAACCGCCGGCCGAATCCGTACACCGGGAATGCAGGTGACGCGACGTTCCCGCGGGAGGTCTTCCTGACCAGTTACGCGTTCCGCTTCGGCCCCAAGAAGACGCCGCCGGTCTCAACGACGACGGCGCCGGAGCCGGCGAAAGAGCCGGCCAAAGAGACGGATAAGGAAAGCGACGCGCCGAGCACGATTGGTGGGACCTGCCCGAACAACAACCGCTAGGGGAGGCTACGCTCTGAGCCGTTGCGGCTGATCGGTCGCCACCGTCTCCTCGTCGAACGCCGAGCGGTCTTCGCGAAGCGTCCACGTGCGCGCTTCCTCCGGACGTCCGCCGCGCACCGAGACGATCAAGTACCGCAGGTTCGGCCAGGCATGGGCGAGGTCGAATGCGGACGGCACTGCCGGATGATTCGGATGCGAGTGATAGAAGCCGAGCAACGTCCGGCCGGTCTCGCTGGCCCGCTTCTCGGCGGCGCGGTACTCGTCCGGCCCAATCAGGAACCGACGCTTGCGCTCGTCGGTCGTCTCATTCGAGAGCGGCAGCGCCTCGAGAACCAGACCGGCTTCATCTCCGATCATCGCACCGCAGCACTCGTCGGGATACGCCGACGCGCCGTGCTGTCGAATCGCTCTCAGCACATCATCGGGCACCGTGAACGTACCATCGACTTGATCGGGAGACTCGTAAGCGAGCGTTGACACCTGGGACTGCACGTCGTTTCCTCCGTTCCAGAAACCTTCAGATAGATAGCGATCGCCGCGATCGGGGAAAATGGTCACGATCACGGCGCGATCGACCTCGTCGGCCACACGCAGACAGATGGCGAGCGCCGCGCCGCTCGATGGTCCAACCAGCAGCCCTTCACGTCGCGCGAGACGCCGAACCACTTCGTACGATTCCTCGGTTGAGACGGTCTCGCTCCGGTTTGCCACCGTCGGATCGTAGATGGCTGGCACGATCGCCGATGGCATGTGCTTGAGGCCTTCGAGGCCGTGCAGCGCCGATTCGGGCTGCACCGAGATCAACTGCACGGACGAACTCCACTCCCGTAACCGCCGGGCAGTCCCGACGAATGTTCCGCTGGTTCCAAGCCCGGCGACGAAGTGGGTGAGACGGCCCCTGGTCTGCTCGATGATCTCGACGCCGGTGGTGTCGTAGTGGGCGCGCCAGTTCGCCGGGTTGCTGTACTGATCCGGGTAGAAGTAGCGGTGCGGTTCGCGCTCGTATCGACGACGGGCTTCGCGGATGGCGCCATCGCTGCCTTCCATCGGATCGGTGAGGATGAGATCGGCGCCGAAGATATTGAGCAGCTTCTTGCGCTCAGCCGTGACGTTGGCGGGCACACACAATGTCACGTGATATCCGCGGGCGGCACCGATCATCGCGTAGGAAATGCCGGTGTTGCCCGACGTCGCGTCCAGGAGGGTCCGATCGCGGCGGAGGGCACCTGAACGCTCGCCCTCGCGGATCATCGCCAGGGCCGCGCGATCCTTGACCGAGCCGCCAGGATTCTGGGATTCGAGCTTCGCGTAGAGTTCGATCCCTGGCCTGGGCTCAAAGCTTCGCAGGCGGACGAGCGGCGTGCGCCCGACCAGCGCCCCCGGCGTCGAAATCTCCCCAACCGATTCGTCGATCATGAGTTCCCGTAAACAAAAAAAGGCCCGGAAGATTCCGGGCCCTTTGGTGTCGGCGCTTCGAGAGTTGCTAAGACTAAGTCGTGCTCATCACCCCCGCGCGCAGAAACAGCACCAGGCCCTGACTGGGCCGACAACAGGCGCACATTGTTCCGCACAGCCGGGGTGACATGCCTCAAAAATAGCGCACTTCGCCGTGCCTGGTCAAATCCGGTCAGCAAACAGGTTGCACGGTCCTTGCAGACGAGCTCGGCCGGAGGAGTTTCATGCGGATTGTTGGCATTCTGCTCATCATTTTAGGCCTGATTTCGCTGGCCCTGGGCGGCATCAGTTACACGAAGCGGGAGAAAGTGCTGGACATCGGTCCGATCGAAGCGACGGCTGAGAAGCACAAGACCATACCTCTGCCGCCGATACTGGGCGGGGTGGCTCTGGCCGGAGGCGTCGCCTTGTTGATCGTCGGATCGAAGAAAAGATAGGGCCTACATGCTCTTGCTGCGGTAGACCTCCTGGCCACCGACGATGGTCAGAAGCGCCTCGATATCCTTGATCTCATCCACGGGACAGCGGAGGTAGTCCTTCGAGATCACCACCATGTCGGCGAACTTGCCGGGTTCGATCGAGCCTTTGGTCTTTTCCTCGAATGTCATCCAGGCGCCGTTCAGCGTCCACATGCGAAGCGCCTGCTCGCGTGTCACCGCTTGATCCGGCACCAGCGGTGTGCCGTCGGCAGTCTTGCGGGTGATCGCCATCCACATCCCGAAAAACGGATTGTAGGGATTGATCGCGGTCCGGGAGTCGAACCGAATCATGTGGTCTGAGCCACCGGCGACGATCACGCCCGCATCGAACATCGATTTCAGCGGCAGAAAATCGCGCATTCGTTCCGGACCGAAGACGTCTTTGATCGCGGCACCATCGAGACTCAGCCACGCTGGCTGAGAGTCGAACGCCACCCCGAGCCGCCGCGCACGTTCGATCGCCTGCGCGTTCGGGAAGTTGCCGTGGGTGACGGTGAATCTCCGGTCGGCGATGGAATGATCACGATCCGCCGCCTCGTAGGCGTCGAGAAGCGCATCGGTCGCGCCGCCGCCGGTGGTGTGCGCGGTCATCTGCCAGCCCAGACGATTGGCCACGCGCGCCATCTCAATCAGGTTTTCCCTCGGAACCGACAGCACACCGCGGTACTCGGCATCCTGATACCCGTAAATCGCGGTGTGCGTGCCATAGGGCTCACGCAGGTACGCGGTGCCAATCAGGATGCCGCCATCAGCCACGACCTTGATCGGTCCGACGCGAAACCACTCATCGCCCATGCCGGTGACGAATGGAATGCGCTCGATCTCCTGCCGCACCTGTTCGGGCGTCCCTTGCCCGCTGATGAGATACGTCACGGTGCTGCGAACGGTCAGCTGGTTCTGCCGTCGCAGCGTCTGGTAGACGCGGAAGCCTTCGGGGCCCTGACTGCGATCGATGGTGCTGGTCAACCCTGCCTCGTTGTACTTCTTCTGCATCGCTTTGAGCGCCCAGATCATGTCGTCCTGGGTCACCGGCTTCGAGCGACGCAACGGACCGAGGAGCTGAGGCGCTCCGAGGATGAGGCCGGTGGGTTCACCGTTGCTGTCCTTGATGATCTTGCCGTTTGGAGGCTGCGGCGTATCGCGGCCGATCCCGAGTCGTTTGAGCGCGACTGAATTGAGAACGGAGGCGTAGCCGTTATCGGTCATCGCCGCATGCCGCGGTGCCGCCTTATCGAGCTCGTACCGATCCGGATATCGTCGCTCGGCGAGCCGTGTCGAGTAGACCTTGGGCACGAAGATCACGCCGTCGGGCGGCGTGACATCAGACAGATTGCGGATGTGCGCGAGGATGTCCGGGATGGAGTTCATCACCGGCACGGGACGATCCTGCTCGCTGAGGGCTGCGGCGATTGGATGTGTATGACTGTCTTGCAGACCTGGCAGTACGGTTCGACCCCCGAGGTCTACCTGTCGCGTCGCCGCCGACGCCAGCTTCCGCACCTCGGCGTTGCTCCCCACCGCGATGAACCGATCGCCGCGAATCGCGACCGCCTCCCCCTCCGAGCGATCGGACCACATCGTCACGATGTGACCGTTGTAGTAGATGGTGTCGGGAGGGAGCTGGGGGGCGGGGCTCTGAGCCAAAAGCGCTGCGGCGAAGACCGCGAAGCAGACTCTCACAGTGACCATAGGTGCCTGGCACTTTCCCCGCAAAGGTGCCTGGCACCTTTCTCGATCCAGGCGCAGACACCGTCCGCCAATTCGAGCCGGAAATCCGGGCGGTTTTCAACAGGTGGCTGGCACCTTTTCAGCAAAGGTGCCAGCCACCTGTTTGGTGTGTCTACCAGCCGAAGCGCACGCCGATTCGCATCTGGCGTTCGCCGTAGGCGCTCGACACGACCGCGAACCCATTCAGGTTGCGCACCGTGCCGTCCGGATTGAGCTGCAGGTTGGAGACGTTGCCGCCCGGGTTGTTGAAGTGGGCGGTGTTCAGGACATTGAACGCCTCGAATCGAATCTGCAAGTCGCTGTTGTGCGGCATACGGATCGCACGGAACAACCCGAAGTCCCAGTTTGCATAGCCGGGGCCGCGCACAGCACCCCACGGGGCGGTCCCGAACCGTGCCTCGGTCACTGGCTTGAACGCGAGTGGATCGAAATAGGGACTGTTCGGGCCTATGCCTCCTAGAATCTCGACCTTGTCTTTAACTTGATCGGCTCGCTGCGAACTTTCGGGCGCGTTCAATGATGTGCCGGACGCCGTAATGTCGAACGGCAGCCCACTCCAGAAACTCAACAGGTTGTTGACCTGCCACCCGCCAAGGATCGCGGCCGCGACGCCGTCTTTCAGCCAGGGCTTGCCTGGACCGAATGGAAGCTCGGTGACGTTGGTGATGTTCAGATTGTGCGTGCGGTCGAACGGGCTGATTGCCGTATTGAGTGAGTAGTACTCGGGAATCATGATGCGCGGCGCGCCGTCGCTGTCAGGTGAGCCGGCGATCCCCGTCGACTTCGACAGCGTGTAGCTGACGCCCAACTGGATCCCGTTCGCGAAGCGACGATCCAGACGGGTCTGAAGGGCGTCGTATTTGGTGTCGCCAATCGGCGCCACCAGTCGCGTTTGCGCGGTGCGACCGAATGCCTTGTTCAACTGGCGGCCGGCCTGGCCTCCACCAATCGGTGACCAGTTCAGCTCGAGGAACCCGAGCTGGTCGATCTGACGGGTGGCAACGTAGGCTGCCTCACCAACGAATCCCCACTTGAATTCCTTCTGCAGCGCCGCGTTCCACGACTTGATGTAGCCGCGGTTGAAATCTTTGGGAATCGTAATCGCGGTAACGTTGCCTTGGATCGGAATGATCCCGTTGCCGAGGTCCGGAGCCACAATCGGCGGCACACCGTCAGCGGTTTTTCCCGCCCAGCCGAAGGAGGCGTTCGGCGCCTGGACGACGAGGTTGGCCAGAACCGGATAGTTCGTTCTCATCGGCCGTGCCAGTGAATACGGATCGTTCGTGATGCCAAATCCTCCGCGGATGACGAGAGAGGATGAGGCGCGGAACGTTGCGCCAACTCGAGGCGCGAACAGCCCCTTTTCCACTGAAATGCCCAGATCCGTCGGTACGGCTCCGACGCCGCCAACTTCCATCATGTTGGTGTCGGGGTTGTAGCGCTCGAGCCCTCGATCGCTTCGCGTCGGCACGGGGAAGTACTCGTAACGCGCGCCGTACGAGAGGGTCAGCCGATTGTTGACCTGCCATTGATCACGCGCGTAGAAGCTGTAGCTCGACATCCGCGTGGTGTACGGCGCAACCGTCTCGTTCAGACGCCCGAGTTGATCGGGCAGGCCAAGGAGAAACGCGCCCCATGCATTGAAGCTGTTCCCGGATGGTCCGCCGGGCAGCTGCGTCGGGCCGCCGCGGAACCGGAATCCCCCGCGGGCACCGAAGTTGTCCCCGGCACTGAGTTCCGGCTGCGTGTGATTCAATCCCTGGTAATAGATGTCGGTACCGAACCGGAGATTGTGCTCGCCCTTCATCCAGTTCAAGTTGAGGACGGTCTGATATTGATCGTCGTTCCGGATGTAAGGCATGTAGAGTTCGGTGATCCCGACGTCCTGATAGGTATCGAAGTCGAAGACCGGCATGCCGCCTTCGAAGGCGCGCGGACCGTTCAGGCCTGACAGGCCAAACAGGCTCTGTCCTTTGTTCTGTCCGATGTCGGTGTGTTCGACCGAGACGGACTGTCGGACGTATCCAAAGTGTGCGTCAGCCACAAGGTTGGTCGAGAAGACGTAGGTCGCGCCGGCTGAGAAGTTGTAGGTGCCTCCTGTGCCGGTGCCCGGATTGCCGCCGCCGATAGGCATCCCCTGCAGCTGATCGCCGTAGACCGTCTCATTGAAGGTCCAGAAATCGAGCTGGCTGTACCGTCCGAAGACATTCAACTTCGGGGTCGCGTTCCAGTTCACCTTCGTGTCGAGCGTCCAGCGGTCAAAATTGAACGGCGCCTTGATGAAATAGTTGTTGGTGAGCGGTATCGACCCGTCCGCGTTTCGGAGGTTCGGCAGCGGCAACATGGAGATCAGCTTGAGCGCCGTCGCATCCATTCGCTCTGTGGGGATGATGTTTCCGGGAAACGGCGTCCGTCCGACGCCGTTGCCGTCGCCGGTTGCGGGGTCGTAGATGGCAGTTGACGATGCTGACAGATCACCGCGTCGCAACGCGTCGGTCGGAACCGAAATCGTTCGGGTCGCGAACTGATGATCGCGGGTGTTCTCGTAGCTGCCGAAGAAGAACAGCTTGTTGCGCCGAATCGGTCCGCCGAGGGTGGCGCCAAACTGGTGATACGTCCATTTCCCCTTCGACGTACCGGCAGGCGTGAAGTAGTTATCCGCCCGCATCTTCTCGTTCGTGTAGTACTCGAACGCCGATCCTTTGAACTGGTTCGTCCCGCTCTTGATCTGCACGTTGATCGCCGATCCGCCCGCGAGTCCCTGCTCGGCGTCGAAGCTGTTGGTGACGACGTTGACGGTCTCGAGCGATTCGAGCGCCGGCACGTAGGCAGCGACGTGGGGAAGCCAGATGTTGGTCGTGCTGACGCCGTCGATCCGGGTGTTGTTCGAGCTGCGGCTCGCGCCGTTGACGTTGAAGACCATTGCTCGAGATGGGTTCGACGGAATCGAATGCGCGTCAGCAGGCGGCGTGAAGCCCGGGATCACTTTGAACAGCTGCTGATAATTTCGTCCGATCGGGACTGGCAGGTTTTCCAGCTCCTGTGCTTTCAGCTCCGCCCGAACTTCCGCCTTGTCCGTCTGCAGGACCGGAGACTCTCCAGAGACCTGCACGCTTTCGGTGAGCTGACCGATCTCGAGCTTCGCATCGACGCGCGCGACCGAGTTCAACGTGACCGGCACGCTGCGGGTGTAGGTGCGGAAGCCGTTCATCTTGACCGAGATGGTGTAAGTGCCGGATGGCACCGCGGTGAAGTGGTAGATGCCAGAGGCGTCGGTGACCAGTTCACGGGAGAATTTCGTTTCGGTCTGTTCGACGGTGACGGTTGCACCCGGAAGCGCGGCGCCACTCGAATCAGTGACGGTTCCGACGATAGATCCGTACAGAACCTGTGCGTGGACGGCTGGCGCGGCGAGCGCGCCGGCGAGGATGACAGCGGAGCAGCAAAGTGCACGGACGTGACGACGAACGGTCAACGGCATAGCACACTCCTAGTGAGTGGGTTTACAGTGGCTCGAGCAGAACAGGTCCTTTCTCCGGGTCGGGGCTAACCGTAGAACTCTGGTCGAGTGTTGTCAAGCGCGGCTCGGACGTTCGCGAACTGAGCCGCAGTAGAATCGGTGAATTGAAAATGTGTCTGTCATGATGCGCCGGCGGGACTTTTTGGTCGCAAGCGGGGCCGTGCCCTTTCTGATGAAGATCCCTCAATCGGCCGCGAACAAACAGGCGCGGCCGATCCGGCTCGGCGGCCCCATCTTCTTGAAATCCGACGACCCGGCCGAACTTGCGCGCGAGCATCGGCGCCTTGGCTACAGCGCGGCGTACTGCCCGTCGGCAACCGCGGCCGACGGCGACCGCGTGCGCGCGGTCCGATCGGCGTTTGCGGCAGAGAATGTGGTGATTGCCGAGGTCGGCGCGTGGCGGAACATGCTCGACCCCGATCCGCAGAAACGCGCGGACAATCTCAAGTACGTCACCGACCGGCTCGCGCTCGCCGACGCGGTCGAGGCGCGCTGCTGCGTGGACATCGCCGGCTCGTACAATCCCTCCGTCTGGTACGGCGCCGATCCAAAGAATCTCTCCCAGCAATTCCTCGATGCCACCGTGGAGAACTGCCGCACGGTGATCGACGCTGTGAAGCCGCGCGCGACGAAGTTTTCGATCGAGATGATGGGCTGGAGTCTGCCCGACGGCCCGGACGCCTACCTCGAGCTGATCCGAGCCGTGGATCGTCCCGCGTTCGCCGTCCACATGGATGTCTGTAACGGCATCAATTCGCCCACGCGCTTTTATCAGAATCGCGAATTTATCGCCGAGTGCTTCTCCAAGCTGGGCAACTGGATCGTGTCCTGCCACGCAAAGGACCTTGCGTGGGTTCCCGAATACAACATTCATTTCAAAGAGGTCGTGCCGGGGAAGGGGCAGATTGATTACGCGGAGTATCTGCGGCAGTTGTCTCGGCTCGCTGTGGATGCGCCGCTGATGCTCGAGCACTTGCAGGCACCGGAGGAATACACGGAAGGACGCGACTATATCAAGTCGGTCGGCAGTCGCATCGGCGTGTCGTTCGCTTAGCCGAGGAGAAAAGAGATGAAGTCAGCGCTGGCCCTCACGTCCGTCGTGCTCTCGTTGTGTGCGGCTACGCTGACGCTGGTCGGCGCGCGGCCTATCGCCGCGCAACAAACGACGACGCCGCAGACCGGTCGCGGTGGAGGCGTCTACCCGCAGACGGAACCCGACGACACTGCCGGTTTTGTGCCGATCTTCGATGGCAAGACGCTCAACGGGTGGGACGGTGACACAACGTTTTGGCGCGTCGAAAACGGCGAGATCATCGGCGAGACGACCGCTGAAAAGGTCGTCAAGCTGAATAACTTTCTGATCTGGCGGGGCGCCACGGTCAAGGACTTCGAACTCAAGGTCGAATTCCGGATGAACGGAACCAACAGCGGCATTCAATATCGAAGCACGGAGCTGCCCAACATCGGCAAGTGGGTCCTCAAGGGATACCAGGCCGACATGGACTTCACCGAAGGCTACGTCGGCAACGTCCACGACGAGCGCGGCCGTGCGCCGACGGGTGAGGGGCACGTGGTGCTCTCGAAACGCGGACAGGTCACCCGCATCGTCGACGGGCCGCGGTACAAAGTCGTTGGGACGATCGGCGACAACACGCTGCTTCGGGGCGTCATGAACGTGAACGGCTGGAATCAGTACCACATCATCGCCCGGGGCCCCATATTGATGCAGTTGATCAATGGCCAGTTGATGGCCGTCGCGCTCGATGAGGATTCACAGCACTACGCCGCAGAGGGCCTGCTCGGGTTTCAGATGCACGTCGGCCCGCCGTTCAAGATCGAATATCGCAACGTGCTGTTGAAGAAGATCCAGTGATTGCTGACCCTTCGACTTCGCTCAGGGTCAGCCCCGAGCTACGTCGAGGGGCTGATTGCTGAATGCTGATTGCTGAATGATCGCTCTTGCATGCCTGGCGATCGCCCTCGTCGTTGGACACACAACGACTGCAGCCGCGCAGGACTCCAGCGTCCGCGCCCAAGCGGCGTACGACCGCGCCACCAAACTGGAAGCCGATGGGAACTTCGCAGCCTCGTTGTCGCTCCTCTGGGAGGCCGCTGGCCTGGCGCCGCGCGACGCGGAGATCCAGAACCGGCTCGGCGAGGCGCTGGAGCGAATCGGCGCCCTGGACGCCGCGGTGAGCGCGTATCGCACGGCCCTCGCCGCCAAGCCGGATTTTCAAAAGGCCTCGAACAATCTGATTCTCGCGCTGGTGAAGGTTGGCAAGGGAGAAGAAGCCGTCGAAAGAGCTCGCGCCCGGGTATCCGCCGATCCGAAAGATGCGGATCGCCATTTCACACTGGGCCTCGCACAGTCGGAGCAGAACATCGACGACGCGATCGGGAGTTTCCGGCGCACCCTTGACCTCGCACCGCAGCACACGCTGGCACGCTACAACCTGGCACGTGCGCTGAGCCGATCGGATCGGGTCTCTGAAGCGATCGACGAGCTGAAACGAGCGCTGACGATCGCTCCGCAACCGCAGATTCACTATACGCTCGGGGTCATCTACTGGCATCAAGGTGACTTCGATCGCGCGGTGACCGAGTTGAAGGCCGCGACTGCACAACAGCCGGATTACGCCGACGCTCACTACGCGCTGGGATCTGTCCTGAAAGCACGGAAGGACTGGAAGGGAGCCGCCGACGCGCTGCGGCACGCAATCGCGCTGCGTTCCGATTCCGCCACCCACTACACGCTGGCGCAGGTCCTCCAGCAATCGGGCGATGAGGCCGGAGCGAAAGCCGAGTTCGCGGAGTCGGAGCGCTTGCGCCAGCGCACGGAAGCGGATCAGCGAGCCAGCGTATGGACCGTCGTGGGCGTCCAGAAGCTCGACGTTGACCCGCAGGCCGCACTCGATCTGTTTCGCCGCGCGACCGCCGCCAGCGACCAGTATGCGCCGGCGTTTTACCAGATGGGCCGTGCGCTTCAACAGCTTGGAAAAACCCAGGAAGCGCGTGAGGCGTTCGCGCGCGCCGCCGCACTCAACCCCGCCCTCGCGGTTCCGAAATAGGTCTGCCTCGTTCCCGACGGTTCTACAGGGCAGAACCCTGTAGAAACTGTCTGTTTTGCTGTGTGACACAGACTTGTCACAAACCCCCGGCGGCGGTATAACTTAACCGCTACAGTGCGGCGGATTTCCGCAGCATTGCCGCCTCGTCCGGCGCTGATGCCCGGTCGGGCGTCGGCCCGTCTTTTTGCTTTTTGTGCGGCGTGCTTGGAGGACACCGAATGATGAGAATGAAGTCGTGTCAGAGCCTGCTGATTATCGCGATGCTGTTCGCGATGGTCGGGGGCGCGACGGCCCAGGAGTTCCGGGCCACGGTGAAAGGTCAGGTCCTTGATTCGAGCCAGGCCGCGCTCCCTGGAGCGACCGTCACCGTCCGCAACCAGGATACCAACGAAGTCGCGACCGCGGTTACCAACAACGACGGTAACTACACCGTTCCGTTCCTCCGTCCCGGCTTGTACACCGTGACGGTGGAGATGAGCGGGTTCCAGAAGTACAACCGGACCGACATGCGGCTCGAAGTGAGCCAGGTCGCCGTTATCAACGCCCAGCTTTCGGTTGGCGGCGTCACCGAAAGCGTGAACGTGTCCGCAGAGTCCCCGCTGCTTGAAACGAGCAAGGCCGATCGTGGCACGGTCATCGATCAGGCACGCATCGCGGAACTGCCGCTCCAGTCGCGCAGCCCGATGGCGCTCGGCACCCTGATCGCCGGCGTCACCTACAACGCGCAGGCTATCTACCTCCGTCCGTTCGACAACGGCGCATTGGCCGATTGGTCGATGAACGGCGGGCAGAACCGCAACAACGAATTCCTGCTCGACGGCGCGCCAAACAATGCGAACCAGGGCGGAAACAACATCGCGTACGTCCCGCCTGCCGATGCGGTGCAGGAGTTCAAGATGCAGACGAACTCCTACGATGCGCAGTACGGCCGCACCGCCGGCGGCGTCATGAACATGTCACTCAAGTCCGGCACCAACTCGTTTCATGGCACCGCCTACGAGTACTACCGGCGCAAGTGGCTCGACGCGAACTCGTTCCTGCTGAACGCACGAAGCACCCCGAAGGTGGAGCACTACCTCGATCAGTACGGATTCGAGATCGACGGGCCGGTGAAGATCCCGGGCCTCTACAATGGCACCAACAAGACGTTCTTCATGTTCAACGGTGAAAGGTACCGCGAAGGTACGCCGGCAGCGCAGTTCAGCAGCGTCCCAACGCCGGCCATGAAAAACGGCGACTTCAGCGGGCTTGTCGACGCGCAGGGCCGTCCGATCACCATCTACGATCCGGCGACGGGCCGCGATGTCAATGGCGTGTGGACGCGCGATGCGTTCCCCGACAACAAGATTCCGGCCGACCGGATCAGCCCGGTCGCCCGGGCGCTCCTGCAGTACTACCCGGATCCCAACTGCACGACACCCGGCCAGCCCAATTGGCAGCAGAACCTCTGCTACAACGAGCACTTCAACCAGGACAAATTCTGGAACTGGGTGGGCAAGGTCGATCACAACTTCAGCCAGAACGACCGCGTCTTCTTCCGCTGGGGGAAGAACAAACGAAACGAAATCCGAAACACCACGGCGATTCGGAGTGGCCCGGCCCAAAATGGCCAGCTACCGCTTGACCGCCACAATGATGCCGTCGTCGGCGACTGGGTGCACATCCTGGGTGGCGGCACGGTGTTCAACGTGCGGGGCAGCTTCACCTACTACTTCGAGGGCAGCCAGGGCACTCCTAATTTCGGTTTCGATGCCACGTCGCTCGGGTGGCCGGCCAGTCTCGTGTCGCAGTTCCCTGCGGCCCAGGTCGGCGGACTGTTCCCCGTGGTCAACATGGATGACTTCGTCACGTTGGCGCGCGGCTTCGGTCCGAACGAGAACAAGATTTACACCATCCAGCCGAATATCACGCTCACGCGCGGCAATCACAACGTCCGCAGCGGGCTCGATACGCGTTTCACCAACGTGTACAACACCAATTACGGCAACGCCGGCGGACAGGTCGATTTCTCGCGCTCGACGTTTACCCGCAGCACGCTGAACACGACCAGCACGCTGGAAGGCAACGCCTTCGCGGCGTTCCTGCTCGGCGCGCCGTCCGGGGGCAACGTGCCGGTGAACCTGTTCCCACACTACCTCTGGACCTTCGTCGCGCCGTGGATCCAGGATGACTGGCGTGTCTCGAGCAAGCTGACCCTGAACCTCGGGTTCCGGTGGGACTTCAACAGCCCGGTTCACGAACAAGATGACCGGCTGAACTACATCTTCGATCCGTCGATTGCGAACCCGATCTCGTCAAAGGTTGGGCAGCCAGTGTCGGGTGGGCTGACGTTCCTGAACGTCAACGGCGCGCCGAGCACGCCGTATAAGTACGACAAGGGCAACTACCAGGGCCGCGCCGGCATGGCGTACCAGATCAACGAGAAGACGGTATTCCGGGCGGGCTACGGCAAGTACTTCTTGAACCCCACCGGCCAGGGCCAGACGCAGGGCTTCAGCCTGGCCACACAGCTGATCAGTTCGAACGACGGGAACCGGACGGTGATTCCAAACATCCTGGCGAATCCGTACCCGAACGGAATCCAGCAGCCGCCAGGCAACTCGCTGGGACCGTTGACGAACCTCGGACGGGGACTAACCTTCGTCAACCCCGATTTCGTGACGCCGAGCGTGCATCAGTACTCGATCGGTATTCAGCGCGAGCTGCCGTGGAGGGTCGTCCTCGAGGCCAGCTATGTCGGCAGCCGAAGCTATGACGTCCAGGGAAACTGGGGCGGCTTCAATGAGGCGTCTGCCGACTTCCAGCGGCAGTGCGACATCACACAAGGCGGAAGCCGTTCGTTCTGCGATCAGCTGATCACGAATCCTTACTTCGGTGTGCCTGGATTCGAGGGCACGACGCGCTTCACGAACGCCACGCTGGCACGATCTGAACTGGCCAGGCCGTACAACGCGTTCGGCGGGATCACCCGAACCGAAAACAACTTCGGCAAGATGTGGTACGACTCGATGCAGCTGGTCGCGAATAAGCGGTGGAGCAAGGGCATCACCATGGCGATCAACTACACGTGGGTGCCACGGTGGACCGAAGACGGCGCGAACACCGGGACCGGCATCGGCAACGCGTACGTCGACGACGTCTCGCTGCTGAAGAACCGCGGGCCGTACTTCTCACAGCGCAAGCATCGCGTCACCGCATCGGGCGTGTGGCAGATGCCAGGCCAGAACCGCAAGGACCTGATCGGTTACGTCCTCGGCGGCTGGTCGCTGGCGCCGATGTTCGTGTTCCAGTCGGGCCAGCCGTGGGACATGCCGGGCAACGTCGACCTCGCGCCCGGCGTCGCGCTCAAGGATATTGCCCTCAACGGCGACAAGGAAGGGCAGTTCATGTACGGCGTCAAGCCGTGCGTCGGCAACTACGACGCCAACACGGGCAAGTACAACCTGCAGTCGTATTCCGTCGCCTACGGCTGCACGCAGCCGTACTTCCTGATCCGACAGGCGTTCCAGCGTCGCACCGCAATGTTCCGGTATGACGAGTTCCGCCGGCCGATCTACTGGGAAATCGACGCCAGCATCGCGAAGACCGTCCGGATCACCGATAAGACGCGGTTCCAGATGCGCTTCGAGGCATTCAATCTCCTGAACAGCCCGATGTACGACGAGCGCAATTACAACTCGGACACGAATTCGTCGGACTTTGGGCGGATCAACCGTAACGTCACGGGCCAGTCGAACTTCCAGCGCGCATTCCAGCTGGGATTCAAGTTCAGCTATTAGTCACGGGGAGTCGCAAAGTGGGGCCGGGGTCTCTGACCTCGGCCCTACACCGTTCCGCAACACTGGCCGGGGTCCTTGGAACCCGGCCTTTTTTGTCACCTACAATCATTCCGTGCGTCTCTGCGCCGCCCTTTTCGCGACATCGCTGCTCGTCTTAACGCAAACGGCGTTGCACGCTGCGCGGATCACATGGGACGATTTGGCGCCGCTTCACGCTGCACTCCAAAGCCGGGGACTCTCTCAAGCGTCCTTTGACGCGTACGTCAACACAGTGGGAGACGATGATGCGCGGCGCGTTCGCGAAGGTGACCTCGATCACCTGATCTTCTACGCGCTTCAGTCAACGCGCTTCACTGGTCGTCCGCCGATCGAACCGGCACTCAGCGCGAAATCGCTGATTGACAGCGGGCAGCAGCTGCCGCCGAATGTCCGCGACAGGATCAGTGACCTGCTGAAAGCTATCGATTCCTCGGCCGTCGATCCGCGCCTGGCATACTTTCGTTCGCTCGTACGTGCAACGTTCCCGAACGCTCGCGAGCGGGAAGCCGGACTGATTCGCGAGTACACGCGCGTGATGAAATTCGTGTACGACAAGGAATTCGTGGCGCAGCGCGCCGGTCCCGCCGCCGTGGAGAACCTGTACCGTTCACGCGGCCTGAGCACCGACACCGAGGTGGAAGCCGGATACGTCGTTTACAACGGGCTCGGGATCTTGAAGTCGCTGGCTCCAGGCACTCGGATCCACCGCGTGCTCATCATCGGCCCTGGGCTTGACCTCGCGCCGCGTACAGGATTCCTCGAAACCAGTGCACCTCAAAGCTATCAGCCGTGGGCCGTAATCGACGCGCTGGTCACACTCGGCCTCGCTCGCGTCGACGACCTCTCAGTTGTCGGCGCCGACATCAATCCAAGGGTTGTCGATCACCTCCACGAGGCACACCGACAGCCACCGCTGCTGAACCTCGTCAGCGGGATCGGCGAAACATCAACCGTGCACCTTGCACCAGACTACCTGGACTATTTTGCAGGGTTGGGCAGATCGATAGGGCAGGGCACGGATGCGCGGCCGACGCCGCTTGCCGGTCACCGTTCGAAGAGCATCCGCATTCGCGCCGATGTCGCGCAGATACTCTCCGCTGAGCAGCTCGACATCGTGACGACTCGCCTCGACGGCGCTCAGTTCGATCTCATCGTCGCGACCAACATCCTGCCGTACTTCGACGATACGAAGCTGATGCTCGCATTGAGCAATATCCAGGCGATGCTGATGCCTGGCGGCGTCTTCATGCACAACGAATCGCGGCCGGTCATGGTGAGCCTGACCGCCGCCCTCGCGATGCCATTCGAACAGTCGCGCCAGGTGACGATTGCATCCGTCACCGGAGCGCCGCCGCTGGCGGACACCGTCTGGCTGCACCGTCGAGCGGCCACGAAATGATCTTCAGCTGGCGACTGGCGACTGGCGGCTGGCGATCGGCGAATTCCGAACGCCTGCCGCACCTGCTGACCGTGAGTGCACTTGTCCTTGGGATGTGCCTCACACTCGATCCGGTCGTCCCCGATTCGCCCGTCCTGGCGAGTGCAGATCTCGGATTCAGCTTCACCAACATCGCATCTCAAGCAGGGCTCTCCGCCCGCACGATTTACGGACAGCAGGGCACGAATACCTACCTGTTGGAGACGACCGGCACCGGCGTGGCCGCCTTCGATTACGACGGAGATGGCTGGCTCGACATCTTTCTCGTGAATGGGACGACGCTGGAGGGTTTTCCGAAAGGACAGGAGCCGACGAACCATCTGTACCGCAACAAGCACGATGGCACGTTCGAAGACGTGACATCGCGCGCCGGACTGGTCGCGAGTGGCTGGGGACAAGGTGTATGCACCGGTGACTATGACAACGACAACCAGGAGGATCTGTTCGTCACATACTGGGGCCAGAACACGCTGTATCGAAACAAGGGCGACGGGAGCTTCGACGATGTCACCGCCGGCGCTAATCTCGTCCACTCTCGCTCGCGTTGGAGCACGGGCTGCGCGTTCCTCGACTACGATCGAGACGGCCGCCTCGACCTGATCGTCGCCAACTACATCGATCTCGATCTCTCAACCACACCGCTGCCGTCGTCCGGTTTGTGCCGCTACAAGGGGCTCGCCGTCGCTTGCGGTCCGCCGGGGCTGCCGGGAGCACGAAATGTGCTCTACCACAACGACGGCGGCGGCAAATTCTCTGACGTTTCGACCAAATCGGGCATCGTCAATGCGAAAGGCACCTACGCGCTCGGGGTCTCCACGCTTGATTTCGATGGCGACGGGTGGATCGACATCTACGTGGCCAACGACTCGAACCCGAGCGCGCTGTACCGCAACAACCACGATGGAACGTTCACCGACATCGGCACGACCGCCGGATGCGCATACAGCCAGGACGGCAAATCGCAATCCGGGATGGGCATCGCGATAGGAGACTACGATCGCAACGGCACGATGGACATCTTCAAGACCAATTTCGCGGGCGACACATCGACGTTGTATGCGAACACCGGCAGCAGCCTGTGCGAGGATCGCACGTTTGCGAGCGGCATCGGCATTAACACCCGTTGGCTTGGGTGGGGTGTGGGTTTTCTCGATCTGGACAACGATGGCTGGCTCGATCTCTTTCTCGTGAACGGACATGTCTACCCTGAAGTCGATTCACTGAAGTCGGAGGCCGGCTACAAGCAACCCAAGGTTGTGTATCGGAACCTTCACACCGGGCGATTTGCGGATGTCTCGGCGCAGCTCGGCGCGCCGGTCACCGTCAACAAAGCCGCCCGCGGCGCGGCCTTTGCCGACTTCGACAACGACGGCGATATCGACATCGTCGTCAACAACGTTCACGACACGCCCGACTTGTTTCGGCTCGATCAGACCGGCGGTCGCCATTGGATCACGTTGAAGTTGATCGGAACCCAATCGAATCGCAGCGCGATTGGCTCCCTGGTCCGCGTCATCACCGCGGACGGAGAACAGCGGCAAGAAGTGCGCGGCGGCGGGAGCTACTACTCGCAGAACGATCTGCGGCTGCAGTTCGGGCTCGGAGAGGCGAAGGCCGTGGCGCGAATCATCGTCAGGTGGCCAAGTGGGAACGAAGAGACGTGGAAAGGGTTGGCCGTCGATCGGATACACACGCTGACGGAAGGAAACGGGGACATCACCGATCGATATTCTCCAACATCCAGAGCTCTCCCGAGGTCTCGGTCAGCGGCAGGAAGAGACGGTCGGCGGTGACGGCAAACTGCATTCGAGAGAGCTGGGTCGCTAGCGTCTGGCGCGGGCTGTCGAATGACGTCACGCGGAAGGAATCGCCGACCGGCTTTCCGGTTGCCGAATCGAATCGACGCCCCCAGACATTCCAGAGACCGCCGCGGTCCGACGCAAAGTAGATCGTTCGACCATCAGGCGACCAATGCGGCTTGTCGTCGTACGCGCGCCCGTCGGTGATCGCCTGCCACGCTCCGCCGCTAGCCGGCATCACATAGATCGTTGCCTGGCCGGCGTCGCCGCTGTCGACGGCCATGAAGCTGACCCAGCGCTGGTCGGGCGAATACCGCTGCTCGAACAAGTGATGTGTCGGATGTGATGCGATGGTCCGCACTCGTGCTTCGCTCGAGTTCGCGCTCGGGACATCCAGCACGCAGATCGCCACCGGCCTTCCCGATGCCTGAGGGCATCCACCGATCAGCTGCGCGCCGTTGGCAGACCAGTCCGAGGGTACAAAGCGCGCGTCGCCCGGCTTGGTGACCGTGTGCTCCGCGCCATCCCGAACGGTCAGGACCGCGACGACGGCATCTGGCGCGCTGAACGCACGGCCGCTGGGCCTGCGCGAGTAGGCGATGCGCGTGCCATCGGGTGACCAATGCGGCCGCGATAGCGTCCAGCCACTGCGCGCCATGACCAGCCGCTCGCGCCGATCGATCAGCGAGCGTTCCCAGAGTTCCTGCCTTCCGGCGCGAACAGCGCTATAGACGATCTTGCTGCCGTCACGCAGCGCCTCGGCATCCTGCTCGCCTGCGCCGCCGGAGGTGACCGGCTCGCCGGTGCCAGTGAGGCGGCCTTCGACGGCATTGAATGGGAACGACCACAGCCGGGTCTGGAGAGTCTTCGCGCTGAACACGAGACGTGTGCCGTCAAGCGACAGCGCGATGTCCGCATCGTCTCCCGCGCCGGTGGTCAACCGATCCGGGCCGCCAGTCCAGGCAAGCGTGGCCGGATCGACGGTGACTCGCCAAAGATTGCGAACGCCTTCGCTGCGACCCTCAAAATAAAGGTAGCGCCCGGAGCGTGCCCAGCTGAAGCGGCCGAGCGTCACTCCCATCGCCGCGATGCGACGCTGCACGTCGGGCGAGATTGCCGACACGCGCGCAGGGCCATCGGCGACCGGAGCAGTGACAAAGCTCCAGCCGGTTGTCTCGGCGCGTCCCCAGAACGACACCTCGCGATTTGCCGGTTTCCAGCTGACGTTCAGATCGGCGAGCTGAGTGGCAATATCCGGCCGCAGCGGTTGAGGAGTGTCGTCATTGAGCCCGATGACATAGAATCTCGGCCTGCCCCCCTCATGCCCGGAACTGGAAAAAAGCACGAGCGATCCATCGGGAGACCATTTCGGTCGATAGCCGAAGTTCGAGATCCTGCGTTCGATACCACCGTCGGCAGGGACCACGTAGAGTCCGCCGCCGTTGCGCTCGGATCGAAAGACGAGCCAGTCACCGTCTGGTGACCAATCAGGCTGGGAATCTTCAGCCGCGGACGCAACGATTCGATTCGGCGTCGGCTCGTTCAGCGACTGCATCCAGACGTCTGAATTGCCGGTGCTGGATGATGTGTATGCCACACGACGACCATCGGGCGAGAAGACGGGTTCGCGCTGCAATCCTGCCTGGAACGTGATCTTGCGAAGGATTGGAGCGCTTGCGGGCGGCGTCTCGCGACGCCGGAAATCGAGGCTGAAGAACACACCGACCACCGCCGCGACCACCAGCAACCCACCAAGCACCGCCACCGGTCGAACGGCACGCTTCCGATCAGGAACTCCGTGAGCCGGTTCCACCGAGATCGGCTGAATCCCGTTGACCGGCGTGTCAACCATCTCATCGACCGCGTGCGGAGATCGAATCGCGACGCTGTGCTGAAGATGCGCCGGACGCTCGGCGAGTTCCGTGACGTCTGCCACGAACTGGTAGCCGTGCCCGGGGACCGTCAGGATGAAGTGATGCTGCCCGGGATGCTCGTCGAGCGCCTTGCGCAGCGTGGAGATGTGTCGTGTCAGCGTGTTTTCTTCGACCGCTGTCTTCGGCCAGATGAGCTCCAGAAGCTCATCCTTATCGACCACACGCTGGCGATGCTCGACGAGCGCGATCAGAATTTCGAAAGCCTTGGCGGTGAGAGGGACGAGCGTGTCGTTGCGCCAGAGCAGACGGCTGCGCCGATCGACAACGTAAGGCCCGAATCGATACCAGCGCCGGGCGGACTGCGCGCTGTCTGCGGTCATGTGTGTCGAAGCCCGTGGCCTGCTGCGGGGTCGCTCGCGTTGAGCGGCTTCAATCTAGCGGATTTCAGGATATTTCACAACATTTCCGCGGCGAGGCCACGACAAACATTTTCGATCGGCGTACCGTGCGTCGCGTCGAGCACGAACTCGATGTCTCGGCCGTGTGCACGGCCGCACAATCACGAGTTCTTCGCTCTGCGGCGAACAGCGGCCCGAGCCCGGCTGCACGGAGGAGCAATGGTTCGAAGACACCAGCTCACGATCGTCGTAACCGTCCTGATTACCGCGCTGGCCGTTCCGGCCTCGGCGCAGATTACGACCGGCTCCGTCGGCGGAACCATCAAGGATCCGCAAGGCGGCGTCATCCCTGGGGCGCCAGTGACGCTCGTCAGCGAGACGCGCGGCACAAAACTGTCCGATGTGTTTACGAATGCGAATGGCGATTTCTCATTTGTGAACGTGCCGCCGGACACCTACACCCTTCAAATCACCATGACGGGCTTCAAGGCACTCAAACGGACCGGTATCGGCGTGAGCGCGGGCGATCGCACGCTGCTCGGCACCCTGACCATTGAAGTCGGCGGGCTCTCCGAAACGGTTCAGGTGGTGAGTGAGGCGGCCCTGGTGCAGACCCAGAGCGGCGAGCGATCCTTCACGGTCAACACCGACTCAGTACAGAACCTGCCCATCGCCAACCGCAGCTTCACCGCATTGACGTCGCTCGCGCCCGGCGTGAGCGGCAACAACCGCATCGGTGGTGGCGGCGGCAACAACATCATGATGGATGGCGTGTCGGCGGTCGATACGGGCAGCAACTCGATCCTGCTGCAGATGAACGTCGAGTCGATTGCCGAGGTCAAGGTTCTCGTGTCGGGCTATCAAGCCGAGTATGGCCGATCGAGCGGCCTGCAAGTGACGGCGGTGACGAAGAGCGGCACAAACCAGTTCCGTGGTTCAACCTACGGCGTGTTCCGCAACTCCGATTGGTACGCCAACAGCCACACGAACATCCTGAATGGCGACCCGAAGACGGTGCTCAAAGAGAAGGACCTCGGCTACTCGATTGGCGGGCCGGTCGGCAAGCCCGGAGGCAAGAACAAGCTGTTCTTCTTTTACAGCCACGAATTCGCGCCTCGAACCGGCGGCAACGACGTGACGCGCTTGCGCGTGCCGACGGCGCTCGAGCGCCAGGGAGATTTTTCCCAGACGATTGACAACAACGGCGCCCTCTATCCGTATATCAGGGATCCGTTGCTGTCGGGCACCTGCTCCCAATCCAATACGAGCGCCTGTTTCCAGGACGGAGGAGTGCTCGGCCGCATTCCGGCGAACCGGTTGTACGAGCAAGGACTGAACATTCTGAAGATGTTCCCGACAGCCAACGTCGCGGGGCAGGTCTACAACTACGAGATCGTCCGGCCCACCGAGAACCTGACCGCGAATCAGCCTGCCGTCCGGATCGATTACCAACCGATGAACTCGTTGCGTGGCACGTTCAAGTATTCAGGCTGGAGCCAGAAGAACCAGATCATCAACGGCTCCATTCCGGGTTTCAACGACACCCAACAGTACAAGCCGGTCGTCAGCACGCTCGCCACGACCGTCAACTACACCTTCAACCCGACGACATTCCTCGAAGCCACGTACGGGCACAGCCAGAACGAACTGACCGGATGCGGCCTGGCGCAGGGAGGAACGGGACCGACCTTCTGCCAGAACGGCTTTGCGATGAACCCGCCCGGCAATCGTTTCAACGTCGGCCTCGGCAGTCTGCCCTTCCTCTTCCCGGACGCGAACGTCATCGACCCGAGTTACTACGCGTTCAAGGCGCTCAGCGGCGTGAGCCCGCCGAACTTCGTCGACGGCCGCGTGGTCGTGCCACCCAACTTCACCTGGGGCAGCCGCGTCAGCAACGGCAATCCAAACTACGCGCCGCCTAACACACCGTTCCCGGGCTTCCTCAACATCAACGCGACCGACGATGTGTCGATCAGCTTGACGAAAGTGTGGGGACGTCACACGGTGAAGAGCGGCTTCTACAACACGCACAGCTACAAGGCGCAGCAGCGCGGCGGCTGGAACGGAACGATCACGTTCTCCAACGACAACAACAATCCGATTGATTCGACTTACGGATACTCCAACGCGGCGCTCGGCATCTTCAGTCAGTACACGCAGGCGTCGAAATACGTCGAAGGCTCCTTCGTCTACAACAACACTGAAGGCTACGTTCAGGACAACTGGAAGGTGAACAGCAAGCTGACGCTTGATTACGGCGTCCGTCTGGTTCATCAGCAACCGCAGTATGACGACAAAGGCCAGGCATCGAATTTCCTCCCCGACAAATGGGTCGCGGCACAGGCGCCGCAGATGTATCTGGCCGGTTGCCCGAACAATGTCAATCCATGCGCGGCAGCCAGTCGCCAGGCACTGAATCCGGCCAACAACCAGCTGCTTGGGGCGGGGTCGAACGTGCTCATCGGCGCGCTCGTTCCGGGCACGGGCAACACACTGAACGGATTGTTCCTCTCCGGCCAGGGGATCAGCAAAACGACGTATACCTGGCCAGGAATGGCGCTGGCGCCACGGTTCGGCATGGCCTACGACCTGACCGGCCAGCAGCGAACGGTTCTGCGCGGCGGGATCGGCCTGTTTTTCGATCGGCCGAGCGGCAACTCGATTTACTCGCAAGTACAGAATCCACCGACGTACACCAGCATCACTGTACGCAACTCACAGCTGCAGACGCTGGCGTCGAGCAATCTCGCGGTCTCCGGCGCACCCTCGCTCAACGTGTTCGAGTACGCCGGCGATCTCCCGTCGTCCACACAGTGGAACGGCGGCCTCCAGATGACGCTGCCGTGGTCTTCGGCACTGGATGTCGAGTACGTGGCGCAGCACAGCTACAACACGCTGGAAGGCGTCGACATCAATGCGATTGATTTCGGCACGGCATTCCAGGCGAGCACGATCGATCCATCGCTGCAACCCAACACGACGCCGGGTGCGACGTCGTACGCGGCGTCGAACCCCGACCTGGTACGGTCGTTCAAGGGCTACTCGAGCATCACCCAGCAGCTCGGGCGCGGCTGGCGTACGTTCCATTCACTGCAGCTGTCGTTCAATCGACGATTCAGGGACGGCGTGTCGTTTGGATTCAACGACACGATCGTGCTCTACGATCATCAGAGCACGAACGTGCGCCTGCAGCACAACGCCGACGGGACCTATAGCGAGCGATCCGATCAAGCGGACCAGGACAAGCTGCTCGGAACCGTCGTCGGCAACCGACACAACTTCAAGGCGAACTTCGTGTGGGATCTTCCCGACCTGCACGGCACCGGCTCCGGGTCGAAGGCGCTGGCGTTGATTGTGAATGACTGGCAGATGTCAGGTGTATGGACCGCGGCGACCGGCACCGCGTACACCACCGCCTTCAACTACCAGAACGGCGGTGGATCGGTGAATCTCACCGGCTCGCCGAGTTACGCTGCGCGCATACGCCTCGTCGGGGATGCCGGCAGCGGCTGCAGCAGCGATCCGCTCCGTCAGTTCAACACCTCGGCGTTCCAGGGTCCGCTCACCAACAGCGTCGGGCTCGAATCTGGCGCCGATTACCTGCGCGGCTGCTTCAGCAGCGTCCTGGATCTCTCGATCGCCCGGAACATTCGACTGGGCGGCTCGCGAAACATCCAGGTCCGCGCCGACATGTTCAACGCGCCGAACTCGGCGATCATCACCGGGCGCAACTCGACGATCAACCTGGTGAGCCCAAGCGATCCGGTCAACGCGACGAACCTGCCGTTCGACGCGCAGGGCAATGTGATTCCGGCGCGGGCACTGCCGAGAGGCGCGGGCTTCGGTGTCGCCAACGCGTACCAGACTCCGCGAACCGTACAACTGCAGGTGCGGTTCTCGTTCTAATGGACGTTCGACCGCTTCTGCGAGTCGTCCTCCTTGTGGCACCGGCGGCGCTCGTCGCCCATGCGCAGCCGGTTTCTCTCGCGCAGCAGACTGAGGGTGCGACGCAAACGCAGCCGACCGGGCGTGGCAGCGCGCAGGGACGAGGGCGTGGACCAAACTTTCCACAGCAGCAGCGGCCAGTGGCGGACGCGGCGGTCCTCTCGAGAGGAAAGGGTCTGTACGAGAGCTCGTGTGCGGCGTGTCACGGCATCGATCTGCGAGGCGGTCAGCAGGGAGGTCCGAACCTGCTGCGATCCCAGACGCTGCTGAGCGACAAGGCCGGTGAACTTGTCATCCCGATCGTCCGCGGTGGCCGGCCAAATCCTCCGGCCGGCATGCCGCCAATGCCGCCGTTTCCGTTTCCTGACGACGACATCAAAGCGATTGCGGAGTATCTGCACAGCGTGCTGAAACAGGCTGGGAACCAGGGACGGCCGCCCGGCGGTGACGTGATTCCGCCGGAGAAGGTGCTCGTCGGAGATCCAGCCGCGGGACAGGCGTTCTTCAACACGCGGTGCAGCAGCTGTCACTCCGTGACAGGGGACTTGCAGCACGTTGCTTCCCGCGCGCCGGATCCTCGGGAGCTTCAGAATCTCTGGATCTCCGGTGGTGGCGGCGGACGCGGGGGGCGACGCGGCGGCGGCGAAGGGCCGCCGATCACCGTTATCGTGACGCCGTCCTCGGGTGGGCACGTACAGGGCCGTCTCGCGCGCATCGACGACTTCATCGTCTCGCTGGTTCAGGAGGACGGAACACGACGGACGTTCCTGCGGAATGGTGGCGAACCGAAAGTCGAACTGCGCGACCCATCGGACGCGCATCGGGACCTCGTGCGGGCTCTTGCCGACAAGGACATGCACAACGTGACGGCGTATCTCTGGACGATAAAGTAAGTTTCCAGTTGCCAGCTTCAAGCTTCCAGCTCCCACGAGAGGCAGCGGAGAAGTCGACCGCTCTAAGACCCATGATCAAACGTTTCGCAGCGTTTCTGATGCTTGCCACCCCAATCGCGCTTCTTGCGCAAGCACCACAGTCGCTCCCCGCAAAGTCGTCCGGCGGTCTCGATCCGGCGACGATCCTCAAGCCGCTCGCTGACTCGTGGCCAACCTATTCCGGTGACTACACCGGCCGGCGGTACAGCGCGCTGACGCAGATCAACCAGGCGACGATCAAGAACCTCGGGCTCGCATGGATCTCGAGAGGATTTCTCCAGGGATCGGGTCCGACGGGACGCGCAGCGGGGGGCGCCACCGGCTTTGGCCGCGGCGGTGGAGGTCCGGAAGTTCCGCTGATCGTTGCGGGCGAGGGCAGCGGTGATTACAACGGTGGAGGGCCTGCGCAAGTGCGGGGATCGATTCTCGCGGTCGACGGCATCCTCTACGCGACGTCGCCCGACAACGTGTGGGCGGTCGACGCACGCGACGGCAGCATCCTGTGGCAGTTCTACTGGAAGACGCGGGGAGGCACGCACACTGGCCATCGCGGCGTCGGCATGTGGCACAACTATCTGTTCATGGAGACGCACGACGACTATCTGATCAAGATCGACGCGCGCACCGGCAAGGAAGTCTGGCACGTCGAGCTGGCGCCGTTCGATCAGCAGTACTTCTCGTCGATGGCGCCCGTCATCATCGGCGATCACGTCATCGTCGGTACGGGCAACGATCTCGATGCGCCAGGCTATCTGCAGTCCTTCGACCCGGAAACCGGCAAGCGCCAATGGATCTTCTATACGGTGCCGATGAACCCTGGCGATCCTGGTCTGGAAACGTGGCCGAGCCTCGATGCGGCACGACATGGCGGCGGCCAGCCATGGGTGCCGGGCGCTTACGATCCCGAGACACATCTTTATATCTTCGGCACCGGCAATCCGACGCCCGCCTACACTCCGGCTGGACGCGGTGTGGGTGTTGGACTCTTCACGTGCTCGCTGATCGCGGTCCACGTCGACACCGGAAAGATGGCGTGGTACTACCAGACGTCGCCGCGCGACATGCACGACTGGGACTCGACCCAAACGCCGGTCCTGTTCGACATGCAGATCAACGGCCGCATGCGCAAGCTGGTATCCACGGGGGCACGGAACGGGTACTTCTTCACCGTCGATCGCACCAACGGTGACTACATCGCCAGCGGAAAGTTCAGCCCGTCGGCAAACTGGGCCAGCGGGCTGGACGAGCACGGCCGACCGGTGCTGAACCCGGAGAAGGTCGCGACCGTTGCCGGCGCGATCGTCAGCAGCAGTGCAACGAATTGGCCGCCGCCGGCGTACTCA
This sequence comes from Acidobacteriota bacterium, assembly GCA_046732715.1. Lineage (GTDB taxonomy): Bacteria > Acidobacteriota > Vicinamibacteria > Vicinamibacterales > 2-12-FULL-66-21 > JALZOC01. Next base: position 48,972 of record JBKPNQ010000081.1, read on the forward strand.
CCGGACACGGGCTATTTCTACTTGCCTGAAAACAACAGTCTGTCCGTGCGCTATTTGATCGATCCTGATCCGCGAGGGTCGATGGGGCTTGGCGGCACGCAGGGCGGAGGTGGCGTCTCAACCGGCGGATCGATCACGGCGATGGATCCCGCGACGGCAAAGACGGTCTGGCGTCATGAGCTGCCGGGCGGGGGAGGCGCCAGCGGAATGCTGACGACAGCCGGCAAGCTCCTCTTTGCCGCCGATGGCGCGGGGAACATCGTGGCATTCGATCCGGCCAATGGGAAGCCGCTCTGGCATTCACGCATCGGCAACGTCTCCAACGCGCCGGAAACGTACATGCTCGATGGCAAGCAGTATCTGCTCGTGGCGGCCGGCGATATGCTCGCTGCCTTTGCCATCAACGGTCCAGAGTAGAAGGTCTCTCATCGACCCGACGCTGCTGGCCAAGATGCGAGCGAGCATGGCGAGCGAGCCACGCGAACGGAGCGCGCCGACAAAGCGGCGGCCGAGAGAGCGTGTGGGGAGTTCGAGGGGTGGAGCCCCTCGAATCAGACTAGACTTGTCGCAACTCGAAGGCAGCCTTCGGCGGCTGCCCGTTTACCAAAAGCCGAGGAGAGCATCATGTCGTATACCAGACGGGAATTCGGAAAGCTCGCGCTGGCGGGGTTGCCGGCTGCGGCCGTGATCGGACATACCGAATCGATCTTCGGCGCGTTCGCTCAGGCCAAGCCCAATTCGCTCATCAACGGCGTGCAGATCGGCACCATCACCTACAGCTATCGCAGCATGCCCGATCAGGGCGCCGAAGCCACGCTCAAGTACATCCTCGACTCTGGCATCAGCGCGATCGAACTGATGGGCAACACCGCCGAGAGCTTTGCCGGTGCGCCAACGTCAGGTCGCGGCGGCGGCGCGGGACGCGGAGCGGGCGGACCCGGTGGTCCGGGAGGAGCACCAGACGCAGCGCCAGAAGGCCGCGGCCGGCGCGGACGGGGTCCAATCGATCCGGCAAATCTCCCTGCGGGCGCAAAGCTTGGGAGCTGGAACGGAGAGAGCTGCGTGATTCCGGCCCCTCCTGGCGAGCGCGGCGGTGGTGCTGGCGGAGGCGGTGGACGTGGACGCGGCGAACAGACGCCCGAGCAGCAGGCCGCGCAACAAGAAGCCGCGGCAAAGCTGAAGGCGTGGCGGACCTCTGTTTCGATGGACAAGTTCAAGCAGCTGCGCAAGATGTATAACGACGCCGGCGTCAGCATCTACGCCTGGAAGCAGCTGAGTCCGAACATGTCCGACGAAGAGTTCGAGTACGTCTTCAACGTCGCTGAAGCGCTCGGGTGCTCGCACACGACGCTCGAGTTGCCGGCGGGTGAGAACGCCGCCGCGCAGTTGAAGCGGATCGGCGACTTCGCGATGAAGAAGAAGATCTACGCGGCGTACCACACGCACATGCAGGGCAGCATGACCGCCTTCGATCAGGCGTTCTCGCTGTCGAAGGGGAACATGGCCAACGTCGACTTCGGGCACTGGGTCGCGGCCGGCAACGTCGGCGGGACGCCGATGCAGTTCCTGCAGAAGTACCACGATCGAATCTCCAGCTTCCACCTGAAGGATCGGACGACGCCGGAGCACTGCTCGCTCAACCTGGCGTGGGGCACTGGCGAAACGCCGATCAAGGACATCCTGCAGATGGTGAGCAAGAACAAGTGGAAGATCCCGGGCTCCATCGAGCTGGAGTATGCGATTCCGGAGGGCTCTGACGCTGTCAAGGAAACGAAGAAGTGCGTCGACTACTGTCGCGCCGCGCTGACCGGGTCGACGCCCACCAGCGCTAGTCGCTGATAAGGGGAGTCAGGCAGGTCAGACTAACCGGGGTCTGACCCACGGGGTCAGACCCCAGAGTGTATGAATTCGCTACCAGGGTCTGACCCCAATCCCGAGGTCCGATCACAACGGATAGACCAGTAGGGCGCTGTATACACAACGGGCAGGGGCCGAAAGGCGAAATCACCCACCGGGGTCTGACCCCGTCAGCGAGGGCAGCATGACGACCGTGACCAGACGACAGCGCTCGTGGCTCCTCGGGGCCTCACTCCTGATCGCGATCGGGGTGGTTACCACCGCGCAAGCCCCGACTCCGACGGCGGGGTCGCAGGCTCCCGCCGCCCAGCCCCCCCCGCAAGGCGGCGCGACTCAGGCACCGCCGGACGCACCCCCCGGCAGAGGAGGGGGTCGCGGCCGCGGCGGACCCGAGTTCCTCGCCGGCGGTCCACAGCTCGACGATCCCGCGTACGCGACCGTCGACTTCGCGAAGAAGGCTCCGGTGCCGGCACTGACGCCGGACCAGGAGCTGACGAAATTCATCCTCCAACCGGGCTATCACCTCGAGCTCGTGCTCTCCGATCCGATCATTCAGGAGCCGACCGCGATCGCTTTCGACGGCAACGGCCGCATGTTCGTGCTCGAGGATCGCGGCTACATGCAGGACGCCGACGCGACCGGTGAACACGACCCCATCGGCCGGGTGTCGCTCCATGTCGACACCGACGGTGACGGAAAGTACGACAAACACACCGTGTTCGTCGACAATCTGATCTTCCCGCGCTTCCTGTTGCCATTCGGTCCGAATGCGCTGCTCACGAAGGAGTCGCACGCGCAAGAGGTGTGGAAATACACCGACACCAACGGCGACGGCGTGGCCGACAAGAAAGAACTCTTCGACACCGGTTATGGACGTTACGGCAACGTCGAGCACGAGGAGAGTTTCCTCACCGCCGGCCTCGACAACTGGCTGTACAGCACCGTCAACGCGTTCCGTGCTCGATGGACGCCGCATGGCGTCATCAAGGAGCCGACCGGTTCGAACGGCGCGCAGTGGGGCGCGTCGCAGGACGATGACGGGAAGCTGTGGTTTCAGGGAGGCGCGAGTGGACTGCCGTCGTACTGGCAGTTCCCGATCGTTTACGGCAACTTCGGCGGTGGCCGTGGCAGCAGCGAGATGGATCCGGACCTCGGGATTCCCTGGGGCGCGCCGGTTCGGGTCGCCGACATGCAGGGCGGCCTCAGCATCACGCGCATGCCCGACGGATCACTCCGGAGTACGACGGGCGCCGCAGGCGGCGACATCGTCCGTGCCCACCGCATGCCGAAAGACCTTCAGGGCGACTACCTGTACGGCGAGCAGGTCGGCCGCATCGTCCGCCGCGTCCGCGCGGAGAACCGCGAGGGGTTGACCTACATCAAGAATTTCTACGACGGCAACGAGTTCATCAAGTCGACCGATCCGTACTTCCGTCCCGTCGATCAGACGACGGCACCTGACGGCACGATCTACATCACCGACATGTACCACGGCATCATTCAGGAAGCGCAGTGGTCCGGACCGGGCACGTACCTGCGCGCCCGGATCCAGCAGTACGACCTGGACAAGGTGATTCACAAGGGGCGGATCTGGCGTCTCGTCTACGACGGTGTGAAGCCGGATCGTTCAGATGCCGTCGCACGCGACGCGACGATGCCGCGCATGAACGACGAGACCCCGGCGCAGCTGGTGACGCACCTGGGACATCCGAACGGCTGGTGGCGCGACACGGCGCAGCAATTGCTCGTGCTCAAGCAGGATACGTCCGTCGTCCCGACGCTGCAGTCGATGTTGAAGACATCGACGAATCTGCTCGAGCGCTTCCACGTGCTGTGGACCCTCGAAGGACTCGGCGCACTCGATGCCGCCACCGCGCGCACGCTGATGGAAGACAAAGAGCCGCGGATGCGGATTCAGGCGATCCGCGCCAGCGAGTCCCTCTACAAGGCAGGCGACAAGTCGTTCGCCGGCGATTACAAGCGGATGACGCAGGACCCGAGTGTCGACGTCGCAATCCAGGCCATGCTGACGATCAACAAGTGGAAAGTGCCTGACGCGGCGGCGACGATCAAGGCGACGGCAGACGCGAACAAGGCTCGCGGCGTACAAGTCGTCGCGAACACGATCCTGAATCCCCCCACAGCAGGTGGACGAGGCGGCTTCGGAGGCCGTGGCGCCGGCCCAGCCTACACGGCCGAACAGCAAGGCACGATCGATCGCGGCGGCCAGATCTATCGCGAGCTGTGCTTCTCGTGTCACGGCGATGATGGTCTCGGCGCGCCGCGCCCTGGAGATTCGTCAGGCGCGACGATGGCACCACGTCTGGCCGGGTCACCACGCGTGAACGGACATCGCGACTACGTAATCAACGCCGTACTCCACGGCCTCGCTGGACCGGTCGACGACAAGAACTACACCGACGTCATGGTGCCGATGGGCAGCAACCCGGATGACTGGGTCGCAGCCGTCGCGTCGTACGTGCGCACCAGTTTCGGCAACACGGCAGGACTGGTCACGTCGAATGACGTGAAGCGAGTTCGAACGGCGACGAGCTCGCGCAAGCTGCCGTGGTCAGTCACGGACCTGGAAGCGTCGCTGCCGAAAGTATTGTTGCCGGATCCGACCTGGAAACTCACGGCGAGCCACAATCCAACAGGTGCGGCCGGTGCGATGACGCTGGCGTCGTGGAGCAGCCAGGCGCCGCAGGCACCCGGCATGTGGTTCCAGGTCGAACTGCCGAAGACGGAGACCATCACCGAAGTTCAGTTCGAGTCGACAAACGGCGGCGGACGTGGCGGACGAGGCGGCGCCGGACGTGGTGCCGCGCAGCCAGCCAACGCAGCGGCAGCCGGTGCAGCAGCTACAGTGACTTCGGCCGGGGAAGCCCCTGCGCTACAGGCCGGTGGCCGCGCAGCCGGTCCAGGAGCACCCGGAGGAGCACCGCCAAACCCCGGATACCCGCGAGGCTACAAGCTGGAAACGTCGATGAACGGGACGGCGTGGACCGTGGCGGCCGAAGGGCAGGGGAGTGGATCGCCGACGATTATCACCTTCAGGCCGGTGCAGGCGAAGTTCGTGCGGCTGACGCAGACGGCCGCACCCGAAAATGCGCCTCCGTTGTCGATTCAGCAATTGCGGCTCTATCGCGTTGGTGGAACTGCCGTCACGAGATAACAGAGGAGGCAGAGGCAGCGGCGGAACCTTCACCACAGAGGTAACAGAGAAGCAGAGAAATGAATCGCTGTTTGCTCCGCTATCTCTGTGGTGAGAACCTCTGTTGTTTCGGTCACGCGTCACGCTCTCCGCTATCTCGCTCCTTCGCGCAACATGTCACCGCGGGAACGCGTCTAATTCCCCATGCTCGTCCAAGACGTCCGTTACGCTCTCCGTAACCTCTCCCGCAGCAAGGGGTTCGCGACAGTCGCCATCCTCTGTCTCGGTTTCGGCATCGGCCTGAACGCCACCATCTTCAGCCTCATCGACGGCGTGCTGCTCAAGCCGTATCCCTACACCGATCCCGATCGCATCCTGGTCGTCGGCGAGCAGAAGCCGAAGACCAACGATGACGCCGGCCTCTCGTATCTGGATATGCGCGACTGGAACGAGGCGAACTCGGTGTTCTCGACGATCACGGCGGTCAGCGGACGAAGCCTGACGATCTCTGACGGTCACGGCGAGCCGGAACGGTATCTCGGCGCGGGAATCTCGTGGGATTTGTTTCCAATGCTCGGCACGCATCCGATACGCGGGCGAGACTTCAACGCGCAGGACGATCGCGAGGGCGCCGCCAACGTCGTTCTGCTCGGCTACGACGTGTGGATGCACCGCTACGGCGGCGACGAGAGCATCATCGGGCAGTCCATCCTCGTAAACAGCCAGGCCCACGTCGTGGTCGGTGTCATGCCGCAGGGATTCGCCTTTCCGAACAACCAGCGGCTCTGGGTTCCGCTGGTGCCGCTGGTCGCGAAGGATCAGCGGAACTTCCGCGGCCTCTTCGCGTTCGCCCGACTGAAACCGGGCGTGACGATGGCGCAGGCGCGGCAGGAGCTCGACGCGATTGCCGGACGTCTGAGCGCGGAGTATCCCGACACCAACGAAGGCTGGGTGTCGAGGCTACGCACGTTGCGCGATGCGTTTCTCCCGCGCGAAGTCCCACTCGTTCTTCTCCTGATGATGGCTGGCGTCACGCTGGTCCTGTTCATAGCCTGCTCGAACGTGGCGAATCTTCTGCTCGCGAGGGCGGCAGGCCGCCGACGCGAAATCTCGGTGCGCGCTGCGCTTGGCGCAGGCCGCGCCAGAATCATTCGGCAGCTGCTGACCGAAAGCCTGGTACTCGGGCTGCTCAGCGTGCCGTTGGGAATACTGCTCGCTGTCGCTGGGACGCGGCTCATCGCGTCGGCCATCCCACCAGATCAGGTTCCGTACTACGTCCACTGGGAGATTGATTGGCGGTCGCTGCTATATACGGTCGTCATCGCGGCAGGAACTGCGGTCATCTTCGGACTGTTTCCGGCGCTGCAGATCTCGCGCGGTAATCTCCACGACACCTTGAAAGAAGGGACCCGCGGAAACAGCGTGGCGAAGTCGTTCCTGCGCAGCACGCTGGTGGTGGCGCAGATTTCGTTCGCGCTCGTGGCGCTGGTCGGAGCGCTGCTGTTCGTACGCACGTTCTGGAATCTGGGCGCGTTCAACGTCGGCTTCGATCCGAAACCGCTGATGACGATGCGCTTCTACATGCCGGGTGCGATCTATGAGGCACCGGACGCCAAGCTGCGGCGGGTAGAGGACATCGTTCGGCGTGTCGAAGCATTGCCAGCCGTGCGGGCAGCCTTCGCGTCGAACTTTGTTCCCCTCAGCGGGGGAGGAGGAGGCGGCACCGTCATCGTCGAGGGACGTGCCGTACCAAAGGAGGAGCGAAGAGGAATTTCCGTCATCGCCGCCACGCCGCACTTCAACTCGACGATTGGCTTGCCGATCGTCGAGGGACGCGACTTCACCGATGCCGAAGGGTGGTCCCACTCTCCGGTGGCGGTGATCAACAAGCAGATGAAGAGTCAGTTCTGGCCATCGGGTGACGTCATCGGCCGGCGGTTCAAGCTGGATGGCCCGAAAGAGGACTGGTTCACGATTATCGGCGTGACGCCGGACATCAATCTATACGGCGTCGATCCTGGCAACGACCAGGCACCAGCGACGGCCTACGTGCCTTTCGCGTATCAGCAGTTTCTCACCACCGGTCTGACGGTTCGGGTGGACGGCGATCCCGCGTCGGTTACGTCCGCGGTGCGCGAGGCGATTCGCGCCTCCGACCCCAATTTGCCGACGGCCCAGGTCCGGACCATGTTGGAGCTCCGGCGTCTTCAGTTCTGGCAGTACGGCCTCTACGGATGGATTTTCGGAACGACCGGAGTCCTCGGGCTGCTGCTCGCGGCTATCGGCGTGTATGGCGTGCTGTCGTACTCGGTTTCGCAGCGCGCGCAGGAGATAGGCGTCCGGCTCGCACTCGGGGCCAGCCGCCGCGAGATCCTGCGGCTGATCGTCGGCCAGGGGGTCATTCTTGCGGCGATCGGCATCGTCATCGGGTGTGCGCTGGCGGCCGCAGCCATGCCGGCGGCTCGCTCGCTGCTCTACAAGGTCAGCCCTTTCGATCCTGTGACCTTCGGCGGGGTGGCGATTTTCCTCGCCGCCGTCGCCTTCCTCGCGAGTTTCCTGCCCGCCCGACGAGCGATGAACGTCGACCCGGTCATCGCGCTGAGAGGAGAATAGCGCCGTCAAGTCTGTGTTACCCTGCTCGTCGGGTACCCCGGGGTCTGACCCCAGTACCCGGGGTCAGACCCCCGGTAAGTGGGGTCAGACCCTGGTATTGAAACCATACATGCGCATTGGATCCCTTCCGGGGCTTGCGGCGGCAACTCTGGCGGCGACGACAACCGTGTGGGTGTCTGTTCACGCCCAGAGCTCAGCCGCAGCCCAGCCAGCCGTCGATTTCGCGCGCGACGTCCAGCCGATTCTCCAGAAGAACTGCTACGAGTGCCACGGTCCGAAGAAAACGAAGGCAAAGCTCCGCCTCGATTCTCAGGCGGGCATCACGAAGGGTGGAGAGAGCGGCGCCATCTTCGTTCCCGGCAAGGCCGACCAGAGCCTGATCGTCCGACGGATCCTGGGCCTCGACGGCGACGATCGAATGCCGAAGGACGGCGATCCGCTCCCGGCTCCGCAACTCGCCTTGATTCGCGCGTGGATCGACCAGGGCGCGAAGTGGCCGCAAGGTCCCAACGGGACGCCGACCGCCCAGCCATCGGCGCCAGAGGAACCGGTGCACTGGGCCTATCGTCGACCCTCGCGGCCGGCCTTGCCGGATGTGAAGAAGGGTACTTGGGTTCGCACACCGATCGATCGATTCGTCCTCGCGCGGCTGGAAAAAGAGGGTCTGACCCCGTCGGCCGAGGCGCCGCTCGACCGGCTCGTGCGACGTGTCTCACTCGACCTCATCGGCCTGCCACCGTCACCGGCCGAAGTTGACGCCGTGCTCGCGGATGCGTCACGCGACGGCCAGGATGCGGCGTACGCGCGCCTGGTCGATCGCCTGCTCGCCTCGCCGCACTACGGAGAGCGATGGGCGCGTCCCTGGCTCGACCTCGCCCGGTATGCCGACTCGCAGGGCTACGAAAAAGATCTGCCTCGCGTGATGTGGAAGTACCGCGACTGGGTCATCGACGCGCTGAACCGCGACATGCCGTTCGATCGATTCACGATCGAGCAAATCGCCGGCGACATGCTGCCGAACCCCACGACCGATCAGCTCATCGCCAGCGGCTTCCACCGGAACGCGATGACGAATGAAGAAGGAGGGGTCGACCCGGAGGAGACGCGCTACGAAGTGCTCGTCGATCGCGTCAACACCACGGCCACTGTCTGGCTGGGAACGACGCTCGGGTGCGCGCAGTGCCACAACCACAAGTACGATCCTTTCACACAGAAGGACTACTACCGGATGATGGCGTTCTTCCAGAACAGCTACTACGACTCGCGCACGTTCGGCGATGGGACGCGCTACTTCGAGACCACGATCGACGTGCCGACGGCGGAGCAGGAAGCAAAGCGCAAAAAGATTCAAGAGGACATCGACCGCCTCGACGCCGCCGTGAAGGCCGACTCGCCAGAGATCGCTCGGCAACAGGCGACGTGGGAACAAGAGATGCGGCTCGAGTCATCGACCGCGTGGCACACGATGACGCCCACCCGCGTCTCCGCCGAGGGCGGTGTGATCTTAACCGCCGCCCAGGACGGCTCGGTGATGGCATCGGGCTCTAACCCCGGGGAGACGGTCTACACCATCGACGGGACAACGACGGTTCCTCACGTCACCGCCGTTCGAATCGAGGCCATGCCCGATCCGTCGTTACCAAAAGGCGGCCCTGGCCGCGACCCGTACGGCAACTTCGTGGCGAACGGCATCGAGATCACGACCGGCACCGCAGGTGTCGGAATCAAATCGATCCGCGCCGACGATGCGGTCGGCGGGATGAACCTTGAAGCGTTTTTCCCAAAGAGCCTGCCGCGCGACGTCACCGCACCGCGAGGTTGGCGCATCGATGCCAGCCGCGAGGAGAAACGTCTCACGCGCCAGATCGTGTTCTCGCTCGAAAAGCCCATCGAGACCCCAGGCCCTCTGACCGTGCGTGTCAAGTATCAGGGCGCCGCAGTCGGGCAGGCCATCGGACGGTTTCGCGTGTCGGTCTCTTCCAGTGCGACGCCGGAGCGCGTGGTGGAACTGCCCGCGAGGCTGCGGCCGGTTCTCACCCTCGCTGAAGCGGAACGAACAGACCAACAG
>JBKPNQ010000082.1:0-7637 GCA_046732715.1 Acidobacteriota bacterium
GCTGGCAAGTTGGCCGGAGGCGCCGGCCGAAATTCATCGCGACCTGGGGATCGTCTACCAGCAGCTTGCGCGCGATGATGCGTCGCTTCTGGTTCCGATGCGGCGGGAGTTCGAGGCTTACCTGAGGAACGCGCCGGTCGGCGATCCGAGCGTCCCGGCAATACGGCAGATCCTTGAGCAGGGACGCTAAAAGCAAAAAAGGGCGGAGTCACTGGGACCCCGCCCCTAACGTCTTTCCTTGAACTTCAGGTCAGAACGAGAATCGTATCTGCGCTTGTACCCGCCGTTCCTGCTGCCAGGCGTTGGCCTGCCCGAAGCCGGCGTTCGACGGCTTTACTCTCGTGGGAATGATCGCTCCCGTCGAATCGTACGGCAGGTTCGAGATCGTGACCGGATCTGACGGGCTCGCCAACGTCATCGAGCTGGCACGCCCGGTTATCCCCTGTGCATTGGGCGCGTTGAACATCTCGACCCTGAGCTGCAGGTTTCGCGATCCTCCGAGACGGATGTTTCGGGCAATCGCCAGGTCGAGCGCGCTCGTGAAGCACCCTCTGACGTAGTCGTTGCTCGATTCCAGTCCGACGCTGTTGTAGAGCGGTCCCTGGAACGCCGCCGAGTTGAACTGGCGGTACTCGTCGCTGCTGCATCCAGCTCCCGGGTCTCCGACGAGGCGGACGCGGCCCGCATAGTCCGGTGATCCGGTAATGTTCACCGCGCCGCCGCCGCTCGAGTAGCTGTAGGTCACCGTGTAGGCGCTGCCCGTTGCACCGGTCCAGACACCCGACAGCTGCCAGTCGTTCACGATCAGACCGACGACCTTCATCGGGGTGCCACTGGCATGCACGTCAGGCAGATCCCACACGAAGTTCCCCTTGAAGATCTGCTTCTGCGGAATCGCCGCTGCCAACAGTTCGTTCGCCTGCTCCTGGTCGTCACGATAGGACCACGAGCCGTCGGCTGCGTGCTGCACACGTGCACCAGCGATTGACTTGTCGTAGAGCACGATCGTGTCGTTGAGGCCAAATGACACGCCGTTGCTGAACCGGCGGTTCACCGACAGCTGCAGCGAATGGAACGTTCTCCAGCCGTCGAACATGCGATGGCTAATCCCCGCATAGCCGCGGAACGACCGCATCAGGTCCGTGCTGTAAGCCGCGCCACCAGGTGTCGCGCTTGCCTTGGTGGGATCCTGGTTCTGCGAGAGATACGCCGAACCGATGTCCACGGTGTTGATGTTGACGGTTCGCACGGTGTTGTAGCTGTGCTGGCCGACCAACTCCGCGTCGAGTGTCATCGCCCACGGGATCGCCATCTGGATGCCGCCGCTCCACTGCGTGGACGACGGCAGCTTGGCGTCGTACTGGATCGTGTTGAGACCCGGCGCCCCCTGCGTCGTCAGGCCGCCCTGACCCAGACTCTGGAGCTGTCCGTACCTGACGGTGACGAGCTTCGACGACGGCGGGTTGCCCGGCATGCTGATGACCGAATTGCCGAACGGCCGGTCGTAGAACAGGCCGACGCCGCCGCGCAGAACCATCGTCTGCTGCCCGCTCAGATCGTAGGCCATACCGAACCTGGGCGCGAACGCGAGTCCAGGGAACTTGTAGGTTTCCTTCGCGATGCCATCCCCGCCCGCGAACAGGCCGTTCGTTGCACTCCCGGTGCCCTGCACGACCGTTCCGATGGCGAGTGACGTGTTCGGGCCCAGCAGCTGGTTGGTTCGTGGATCCAGCGCCTGCAGGCTGGTCGATGGACAGGCCGTCCCGGCCGGCACGCTGACAGCACATCCTGACTTGTAGAGCAGTGGTGCGGCAGACAGCGACCACTTGTCCGGCAGGAAGTTGTTGCCCTGCCCAAGGCTGTCGTACTGCGGCGACGCGTGAACGAAACGCATGCCGTAGTCGAGCGTGAGCCGGTTGTTCACCTTCCAGTTGTCCTGGACGTAGGCTTCGCGGTTGTCGTAGACGAAATCCCCTTCGACATAATTCGACGCCTGCTGGAACGAACTGAACGATCCGATCGCGGCGTTCGCAAAACCGAACGACGTGTCGAACGCGTTGGTGCCAACCGTGTCCTGCTGGAAGTTCAGGTTGCCGAATGAATCGCTGCCGGTCGCCTGTTCAGCCTTGAAGCTGTGGGTGTTGAAGAACCCGGCTTTCATCGTGTGGCGTCCCTTGACCTTCGTCACGCTGACCGAGAAGTCCTGAGTGGCGTTGACGTTGAAGTACGACGGGAATGGAATATCTGGAGGATTACCGCTCACGCGGTTGCCAAAGCGGAAAATCGGCAGGCTCAAGAAGTTGCCGTTGTTCCACGCCGGCGGCGCCGGACTCATTCCGTCGAGCGCTTCCTTGGCGTAGTAGTCGGGATTCAACTGGTTCGCATTCGGGAAGAGCATCGGCAGGCCAGCCAGGCCGATGTTGTTCCGGTACGAATTCTGGTTCATCGGGATGGCGTTCCGGCAGAACGACGGACCGGTCCCCGTTTGAGCTAACGCGCACCCGGCAAGCTCGTTGCGGCTGCGGCCGTACGTCGCCTCGAGGAACGTCGTGTTGTTCAGGTTGTAGTTCCCTGAAAAGACCAGATTGCTGATCACCGGCCGCTGCATCTGCGTATCGTTGAAGCCGGGAAGCAGTCCAAGGATCTGGTCCCGCCGCTGCTGCCATCCCGAATACTTCACCGTCGCGCGCAGTTTCTGCGTCGGCTGGTAGTCCGCGCGGATGGCCGGCTGCCAGCTGAGAATGCTCTGGTTGGGTCGGGTGACTTCGTAGTTGAAGTTGATGCCGGGTCCACCCGCGTTCGGCATTGGATACTGCTTGAGAATGTTCAGGCCGACCGAGTACAGGCGGTCCGCCGGAATCCTGCCGAGCACGCCGCCATCTTTGAAGCAGGCGGTCGTATCAGCCGCCGTGCAGCTGCCAGCAATCAGCGGGTCCTTGATGAACGGGTAGGGCGCGCCGTTCTGATCGAGCGTCTGCGAGAAATCGCCCGCGCGCTCGAGCGCGGTCGGAAAACGCCAGCGCTGGACGTCGTTGCCGGCCTCGCGAGGTGAGAACTCCTGGCTGTAGAAGAAAAACAACTTGTTGTTGCCGCCTGGCTTTCCGATTGGACCGCCGATGGAGTAGCCCTGATCCTTTTCCTTCAGGACGGCCTTCGGGTTGCCATTCTTCTTGTTGACGACCGAGTTGCCCCACCAGTCGGAATCGCGCTGGACGCGATACACCGACCCGCGGAACCGGTTCGTGCCGCTCTTGGTGACCGCCGTGATCTGGAGGCCGCTCGACCGCCCGTATTCCGCCTGATAGACCGAGGTGAGCACCTTCACTTCGGCGATTGATTCGACGTTCATCTGGAGCAGCGGGCGATTGCTGCCCGTGTCCATGACGCCGACGCCGTCCATCATGATGTTCGTGTCGCCGCCGCCGCCGATGCGTGCCGGGTCGCCAGTCGTCGTGACGCCGGGTGCCAATGACGCGAGTGCGGTAAAACTCCGGTTTGCGATAGGAAGGTTTTCGACGGTGCTCGTGGGGATCGTGAACGAGCGCTCGCCGCTTTGTGCTTGGACGACGGGAGATTCGGCTTTGACGACGACCGTATCGGTCAATCCTCCGACTTCGATCGCGATCGAACCGAGCGACAAGCGGTCGCCCGGGCTTACGGCGACACCGGCGCGCTTCGATGTTTTGAACCCCTGCATGGTGACCTGCAAGGTGTAGCGGTCGCCAGGGACGTTGACAAACGTGAAGTCCCCGTTCTCATTGGTAAAGACGTCGGACAATTGCGTCCCACGTGTTTCGCTGACGAGCGTGACGGCTGCGCCGGGAATGACCGCGCCCTGCGCATCCTTGACCGTACCGAAGACCGTTCCGGTCGTGATCTGGGCGGCTGCGGGCAGCGCGGAAAGCGCGAGTGCTGCAACCATCGCCATACTTCTAACTGCCGTTCTCACCATCCTGCACTTTCCTCCTGAAAGGGGGGAACACACACACGGGGGGCTGGCGCCTGACGGCAAATGCTTGGCTGCAGGCGTGTTGTAAGCCGTATACGGTGTATGGGTGGCAATAATTTCAGCGATTGCCATGAAATTGTCAAACGCCGGGCGGCAACGGTATGATGGCGCCCGCCGGGGAGCGCCTGTATGCCGAACATCTACGAAGTCGCAAAACGGGCGGGGGTCTCCACCGCCACCGTTTCGCGAGTCTTGAGCCGGCCGCAGGTGGTGTCGCCGGAGACGCGCCGTCGTGTGCTGCACGCCGTGAAAATCATGGCGTATGCGCCCAATTCGGCCGCCAAGAATCTGCGAACGCTACGGTCAGGCAAGCTCCTGGTCACCGTCCCCGACATCTCGAATCCGTTCTTCTCGCTGATTCTGCAGGGCATCGAGGACGCGGCGCAGCGCGAAGGACACGCGGTGCTCTTTGGCGATACGCAGCACGATGAGAAACGCGAAGAGCGCTACGCGCTGATGCTGCAGCGGAAGGAAGCGGACGGACTGATCTTTCTCGGCCACCGCTTGCCCAAGTCGGCCGGCGATCTGGTTCGGGCAATGGCCCCGGCGTGCGCACCGGTCGTCAACGGTTGCGAGTTCAATCCACGGCTGCGCATCCCCAGCGTTCACATCGATAACGACGCCGCGGCATCCGAGGCGATGGACCATCTGTACAGCCTCGGCCATCGCCGCATCGGCATCGTCACTGGGCCGCTGGTGAGCCCGCTCAGCCGGGATCGTCTTCGTGGCGCGACGACCCGCGCGCGGGCGGAAGGAGCCGAACAGGATTTCGTGATCATGCACGGCGATTTCTCGATCGAATCGGGATCGATTGCCGCCGAGCGGCTGCTGTCGCGACACGACCGGCCGACCGCCGTGTTCTGCTTCAACGACGAAATGGCGCTCGGGGTCGTGAACGCCGCCCGTGAGTGGGGCCTGCGGGTGCCGGATGATCTGTCAGTGATTGGATTCGACGACATCCGCTTCTCGCAGCACATGGATCCACCGCTGACGACCATCGCGCAGCCGATGCGCGAGATCGGCGAAGGCACCGTACGGCTGCTGCTGGATATCCTGAGCGGGAAGACAATCGTGCCAACGTCGGTGACGCTGCCGCACAAGCTGATCGTGCGGAAGAGCACGAGCATTGTCAGTTGTTGACAGGTTAGGGATTTCGTAATCGAATCGGGGCCCGCACTGTCAGTCCCGAACGCTTGACCGACACAGAGAGTTTCTCGTTGTCCTTCGGGCGATCGGGCCGCGAGAACGAGATCGCGTATTGATTCCTCAGAGCCTCGGCCAGCTCCTGCAGTCCCGAGGTGATGCCGGCTGAGGCGACGATTTCCTCGCGC
This sequence comes from Acidobacteriota bacterium, assembly GCA_046732715.1. GTDB lineage: Bacteria > Acidobacteriota > Vicinamibacteria > Vicinamibacterales > 2-12-FULL-66-21 > JALZOC01. Next base: position 5,341 of record JBKPNQ010000082.1, read on the forward strand.
TTCCCGCCGGATTGTTTCGGCCCGTCGCCGAGCACCTCGTTGAGGTTCATGTTTTCCTCCAGCAGCGCACCTGGGCGCGACACGGGGGCGGTCGGTCGAAGCGCCGAGCTGCTGGTCGCGATCACATGCAGCGCGGCGCCGCTCTTCTGCAATTCCTCCAGCACATGATGTGCCGGCAGCGTGCTGTGCTCTTCGCCGCCAACCGTGAGAACCACGATGATTGGCCTGGCCGCGCGTCGCTTCTGAAAGTCCTTTGCCGTTTCGAAGATGCCTTCGAGGAGCTGGCCGCCGTCGTTCGTACCCGGGCGGGCGGTGAGATGACCGATGGCCGAGGTGAGCTGATCGACGTTGGTGGTGTAATCGACGATTTTCAGGTTCTGACCGGTCACCGTCGTCACCGCAAATTCGGCACGGCCCTGCAGCCGTTCGATGAACTTCGCCACGCCGTAGCGAAAGATGCCGGTGCCGTTGTCGTCGACGAGCAGCGCAATGCGAAGCGGGATGCTGGTCATCCCGGCCCTCACGACCTCGCGATCCTTGCCCCCTTCCTTGATGACGAAGTCAGGGGCCGTGAGGTCGGTTACGGGAGCACCGGCGTTGTTGAGGACGGTGACATAGATCGTGCGCGTCAGGTCATCGCGACGGGAGTCCTGGACGTGCGCGGCGGTAGCGGCCAGGCTGACTGGCAAGAGAAGGGCCAACAGAGAAACCGCACGCAGGTAACGCATGCTTCTTGGCCCGCCTTCGCTCGGCGACGCGAGCGTCGGCGCCGCAGGCCCTCCTCTCCAGGTCCGATTCTACCCCTTTGACGCCGTGAGACGCTCGCCGTGCTCGTCGACCGCCAGAGGTGGCGGCTCATGCGCGACGAGGTATTCGAACTGGCGCCGGAACTCGTCTTCCGAAAGGTGTGCGGTCTTGGCCAGGAGGGCGACCTCCTGCGGATGCTCGAGGTCATCGCGCCGCAGCCGGATCATGTACCGGCGCGCGATCGCGTAGCGGGTCGAACTGATGTCGACCATTCGCACCTTGGTGCGGCCGGTCTGGGCATCGATCATTTCAGAGAACGGGATCGGAATGAAGTGCCCGCCCTGCATGGAAATCATCGCGGCGTTGCCGCCGGCGACGAGGTATTTGGCGGCGCAATAGCCCAGGTCGCGCGTGTACTCCATGTCGAACGGAATCGGATCGGCGCAGCGCAGCTCGTAGCCGATGTTTTTCTCGGAAATTGTCGTCTTGATGCCCAGGCCACGCAGCCGCTCGCTGACCTTGGATTTCAACATTTCACCGAGGTTCACTTCTGCGAGCCGCACGTGTCCGTGCGCGTCGCGCTCCACGTCCTTGAGATCCGCGAGATCGTCGGGCGAGATATCGAGCGCCACGCCTTCCGCGATCACCGCGACGCCGTCGTGCCGCCCCTCGGCCAGCCGCTTGATGATGCTGGCCGTGAGCGTGTCGACGATCTCTTTCAAGCGAATTGGCGGAGCGAATTCCTCGCCGATCAGCGTGATCGTCGCGCCAGCGGCCTTGCCGATTCCAAGTGCCAGATGTCCCGCCTTGCGCCCCATCGCGATCACGAAGTACCACCGCGACGTCGTTTTCGCGTCCACCATCAGGTTCTTGACGATGTCGACGCCGTAGTGGCGCGCCGACTGGAAGCCGAAGGTGTCGATGTGCGGCGGCAGATCGAGGTCGTTATCGATCGTCTTCGGCACGTGGACGACGCGGATCCGCCCGGCGGCGTGCTGTTCGAGCTTCATCGCGGAGAAGGCGGTGTCGTCGCCGCCAATGGTGATGAGCTGCGACACGTTCAACTTCACGAGCGCGTTGACGGTGTTCTCCAGCAGCTGGGTGTCTTTCGTGGGATTGGCGCGCGCGATGCCGAGATAGGACCCGCCGCGAAAGTGAATCCGGCTGACCGCTTCGATCGACAGCGGGGTCACATGATCGGCGTCTCCCTGCATCAGCCATTCGAAGCCATCGCGGACGCCGATCACGTCGATGCCCTGAAGCGCCGCCCGAATCGTCGCGGCGGCGACGACGCTGTTAATGCCGGGGGCCGGGCCGCCGCCGACCAGAATCGCGAGCTTGTTGTTCGCCATGAGTGGTTATGCGTGAGATGTAAACGATTGCAAATCCGCGCCGGGTGTTTGGACATTATACTGCCGCGGTCCGCCTGATCAGTCCGCGGCGGAGTCGAAGTGGCTCCCAGCTTCCAGCTCGCGGCTTCCCGCCCAGCACGCGGTTCGGGATCCCGCCTCGCGAGTCCTGGCGTCGAACTAAAACGAACAGCTGGAAGC
>JBKPNQ010000083.1:0-22852 GCA_046732715.1 Acidobacteriota bacterium
ACCGGCCGGGATTCGCAGCCTCGACACTGCGGCTGGACGAATCAAAGTCCTGAAGCAGCACTTCGGCGATCTTCCGGTCAAGACTCTGGAGGAGCCGGCGATCATCAACCGGTTCAAGACCGAGTCGGAGTACTCGCGCAAGGTGGAGATCTCCACACTGCACAAGGTCCTGGCGATCCTGCGCGCGGCCATCCGCTGGGGCCAGGCGCAGACGCCGCCGCTGATCGACAAGTCGCCGTTCCACCGCTTTGGCGTTCGATTGAACACCAAGGCGGAAACGGTTCGCGATCGGCGGATCTCACGCGAGGAGGAGAAGCGCCTCCTCGATGCGGCCCTGGCCATGAACACGTGGGAGCACAAGTACGTCGGGTCGTTGATGCACGATCGAATCATCGGCGCGCTCGAGCTGTGTTGCCGACTCGGCGAGATGCTCCTCATCCAGAACAAGCGAGTCGATTGGGACACTCACACAATCGGGATCCCTGGCCACACAACAAGGACAAGGACAACCGGCGCATCCCGTTCGACCCGAATGGACGCCTCGTGGCCATCCTGAGTCGACGCGGGAAACTCGGACCGAACGCGTTCGTGTTGGGAACCGAGAACGGCGAGTACGTCGCCAGCTTCAAGACCGCCTGGGAGTCCCTGTTGCTCATCGCCAACGGCCACAAGACGAAGCGCACAAAGCCCGGTGCTCGCGTGGATCGCATCAAGCTGCATCAGATCGACTTGCATTGGCACGATCTGCGTCACGAAGGCGCCTGTCGGCTCCTGGCAGACGGCGTCGACATCCGCATCATCCAGTTGATGCTCGGGCACGCAAGCGTGCAGCAGACGCAGCGCTATCTGAACGTGACCGACGAGGAGTTGCGCAAGGGCCTGGAGGTCAGCTGGAAGCGGCGAACGCTGAAGGCCGTCGCGGGAGGTCAGAATGCGTGACCAAGTGTCACACCTGCGTCACACGAAGCTTCAAAAAAGTAGCGCGCCCGGCAGGATTCGAACCTGCGACCCCCGGCTTAGAAGGCCGGTGCTCTATCCAACTGAGCTACGGGCGCACAGAGGTGAATTGTAGCAAGCCGAACGAGCGACAGCGAGTGAGGCACGCGAACGGAGCGAGCCGGCGGAGCGGCGAGCGAGAGAGCGTGTGGGGGAGTTCGAGGGGCGAAGCCTCTCGATAGAGGAAGCAGGCCGGTGCTCTATCCAACTGAGCTACGGGCGCACGTCTCGATTGTAACAGCCGAGCGCGTCCGGGCCGGGAGTTCGAGGCGTCGCCTCAGGGTGCCGGTGGCTCCTGTTCCGGCAGGAGGATCCGGAAATCCATGAACTCGCGCAGTTGGGTGCTGGTCACGACGACCCCGCGCTCGCGGGCCGCCGCGTCGCACGCGTCCGCGGTCGGGCGGCCATCGAAGAACTGAAGCGCATCAATCAGGCGTCGCGGGACGCGGAGCGGATCGAATTCGCTGTAGGTCAGCAACGTAGAGGCGTCCGCCGATCCTTGGATGACTTCATAGCGACCAAGGCGCAGGATCGGAGGAATCCTGTGATCGGTCAGCGAACGGTGCGCAGCGCGCACGGCTGCGGCCTGGATTTGGACCGCGGGTCCACAGATCTCCAGCACATCGTTCCACTCGAGCGGGTCAACGAGGCGCCCAGCCTCGACGAAGAACTCTCGCTCTCGTCCGGCCCATTCACCCCAGAGCGCGCGGTGCGCGCCGGGGTTCGACCGGTCATCCAGCGCATAGGCGTCAAGCCGCTCTTCAGCCTGATCAGCGGCCGCAAGCGCGGAGATCACACGGTCATCATGGACAAGAGCGAGCACGCACCAACGCGCGAGGTCGCGCTCGATTCCACGGAGCAGTTCCCGCATCGCCGCCCAGAACCTCTGCCCGGTCGCGCCGTGCTCGTGCTTGCAGAACCACGTGGCGCACGTGGCTTCCCGATGCCGCCAGATACCGCATCGCCCGCCATCCGCAATGTAGTGAGGGCACCGCAGTCCCTGCGCTCGGCCAAAGAAGTCCTGTGCGTTGCGATAGAGCAGTTGGTACGGAGCAGGGATTCCCAGACCGAACGGCGTCACGGCGATGCCGGCGCCGATGCGCCGCTCAATCGTGATCCTGCCCTCCGCGAGGTCGTCGCCCTCGTCGGTCACGATCCGTCCTACAAGGAAGTTCGGGATGCTCGGCAGGTAGGTGCAGCACTTGATCGCCCCGTTGAAAAAAGCCACGCCGTCGGCGGCGTGACCGTCGGGCGCGCACATCGCGCATCGATCGCACGTGGCGTGCGATTCACGGGGCACCGGGGCAGTGAGCCACTCGCCGATCCATCGGGCGAACAGCGGTGGCAGCAGCGCGTCGATCATGTCATCAATCACGCCGAGGGGCCTCGCCCCTCGGACTCCCTCTCACGCTCGCTCGCGTCTTCTTCCGCGTAGCCCGGCCTCGCCGTAGCTCCGTTCGACTCTCTAGTAGCCCTTGCCGCCAGCTCCCGAGCCAGACGTCTTGCCGCTCGAGAGGGCCCCCGCATCATATGCCGCTGGAAACTTGATGGTCTTACCTCCACCACCGCCACTACCTGCGCCGCCTCCACCGCCAGCGCCACTTCCACCGCCAGCACCACCGCCGCCTGTGAAGCCACCGGCGGGTCGGCTCGTCGTCATTCCGGCTTGCACGCCAGGGAGTACCTCCTGGAGCCGGCCGAGGGTGACGGGCCCCACGATCCCGTCCTGTGCGAGTCCGTTTTTGGCCTGGAAATCCTTGACCCGGATGTACGTCTTGTTGCCGAAGGCGCCGTCGGGCACGAGAAGGGTGAGAGACGTCTGCTGCTCAGGAAGGGCGGCGTTCGATCCTATCTGGTTCAGCGCGTCCTGCACCGCCGCGACATCAGCCCCGCTACACCCGACGCAAAGCGTGCGACTCATGTGCACCTCACCGGTGGAGTTGTTTGCCTAAGAATCTGCCTGCTGCCGAGGCGAATCAAGGACAAAACCGCCGGGTCGTTGGCCCGCGATCTGCAGTGAACCTTCTTGAGGTGTGAATCTCATGAAGATACAGCGAAGCATCATGATCGGCCTGTTTGCGGCCGCGACAGTGGGCGTCGTCGGCGTCGCGAACACATCAGTTCGGGCAACCGGCGGGGACGAGAAGATCAAGCTGAGCGGATGCCTCATCAAGGCTGAGGGAGACAACGACTATCTCATCAGCAATCTGCCCAGTGAGCCGGGGGCATCGACCAGCGCCGACCGCAGCGTCACGACCACGGCAATCGGCACCGCCGGCAACTTCACCAACGTCTTCTACTGGCTCGGTGGCGACGATGATCTGAAGAAGAACATTGGACACCGAGTCGAGATCGAAGGAGAACTGAAAGGCGACATCAAGGAAGGTGAGATCAAGCTCGATCGCAAGGATAACTGGACTGAACTCGAGGTCAAGTCAGACGGTCACGAGATGAAGGCGAAGGTGCCGAACGCCTACATCTTCCCGGACCCAGCGCGCGACAAGGACAAGAAGATGTCAGCGTTGGTCCGCAAGGTTGACGTCGATCACGTCAAGATGCTTTCCGCGAGTTGCCAGTAGAACGGCTTTCGTGCGAATGAAGACGCGAGCTGAGCGAAGCGAGCCACGCGAACGGAGCGAACCGGCGAAGCGCCTCGCGAGAGAGCGTGTCGGGAGTCCGAGGGGCGAAAGCCCCTCGGAGTGATAAGAGCCTACTCCGATCGCAACGCCCGCATCGGATCGACACGCGTCGCCCACCGCGCGGGAATGTAACTCGCCGCCAACGCCACCGTGGTCAACAGGGCCGCGACAGCGAGGAAGGAAACAGGATCCGTGGCAGTGATGCCGTAGAGCACGCTCCGTAAGACCCACGTCAGCGCAACCGAACAGACGATGCCGATCCCCATTCCCATCAGTGTGAGCCTGAGGCCCTGGCCGAGGATCAGCCGCATGACGTCGCTCCGCCGCGCGCCGAGGGCTACGCGCACACCAATCTCGCGAGTGCGTTGCGCGACCGAGTACGACATCACGCCATAGAGTCCGACGACGGCAAGGGTCAAGGCGAGCAGGCCAAACAGACCGAGGAGGAGACCGGCGGCGCGAGCGGGGAAGAGCGGTAGATGCATGTGTTGCTCGAGGGTCTCAACGCCCACGAGCGCCATCCGTGAATCGAGCGCCCGCACCTCGTGTCTCAGGGCATCGACGATTGGCGTTTCTCCGGCTGTCCGAACAATCAGTTGCACGCCGGGTTGGTAGTCCTGGAGGAGCGGCCGGTAAAAGAACGACGTCGGGTCTTCGCCCAGGCTTTGATACTTGCCGGTCTTGACGATGCCGATGATCTCCGCGCGGACGCGGCTTTCGTGCGGTCCGAGAATGTTGACGAACTGGCCAATCGGGGTCTGATGCGGCCAGAACCGCTCCGCCATCTGTTGGTTGATCATAATGACCGGTGGAGCGTTGAGATCGTCAGTGTTCTTGAAACTTCGTCCACTGAGAACCGGAATACCCATCGCGTCGAAATAATCTGGCCCGACGAGAGCCATGTCGATCGCGAACCCGGCCATGCCGGATGGCCCTCGCGGTGCCTCGTACCCATCGATCTCGATCCCTTGCATGCGCGTGGTCTGACCGAGCGGCAAGTGATCGGCGAGGCTCGCGGCGCGAACACCCGGCAGGGCGCGGACCTGTTGCAGGAGTTGCGCGTAAAAAGCACGGCCACGCGTTTCGTCGTACCCGAATGTATCGACGCTCAGCCCGGCGGCGACGGCATGGCGCGTATCGAATCCAGGGTCGATCGATCGCGCATTGAGGAGGCTTCGCACGCACAGGCTGGCGCCAACCAGCAGCACCACGCACGCGGTCACTTGCGCGACGACGAGTGCATGCCGAAGTTTCGAACGTGACGATCCTCCATGCGCAGCGCCATCCTTCAGATGGTCCACCTGATTCAGCCTCGACTGCTGAAGCGCTGGGGCAAGGCCGAAGACGATACCGGTGGCGATCGAGGCCAGCAGGGTGAAGGCAAGCACGCGGATGTCGGCGGACACGCTCACGCCGAGCGGAAGAGAAGCGGGCATCAGCGACAGCAGCAACGGTGCCGCCCAGAGCGAGAGCAGAAGGCCGATTGCTCCGCCGACGCCGGCGATCAGCACACTCTCGGTCAGCATCTGCTGAATCAACCGCCGCCGGTTTGCGCCAAGCGCCATGCGCACGGCAACCTCGCGACGGCGGCTCGAGGCCTTTGCGAGCAGGAGGTTTGCGACGTTCGCGCAGGCGATCAGGAGGACGAGGCCGACGACGGCCATCAACACCGCACTGATCCCGCCGGCCACGCCGCGGAAGGGTCCAGGCACGAGCTCGACTGCAACCACATCCGGCATCAGGTTCTTGTTGGTCTCAGGGAAGTCCCTGGCGAGCTGCTGTCCAAGGACGGCAAGGTCCGCGCTCGCCTGCTTCGCGTCGACGCTTGGTTTGAGGCGTCCGATGGCCAGCAGCCAGTGCATGCGCCGCTCGTTCAGGTCCAGTGCGGGACTTACGGCTTGGTGCATCCCCAGCGGTGTCCACAGGTCGGGCGAGAAGCCGACAACAAGGCCCGTGAACCCGGCGGGCGCGACGCCGACCACGGTGTAGTCGCGGCCATTCAACGTCAACGTTTTGCCGACGATCGCCGGATCGGACGCGAGTCGTTGCTGCCACACCGCATGCGACAGCACGACCTCCGGCGCGGCCGTCGCACCACGGTCGTCTTCAGCGAGGAAGCCGCGGCCCAGGGCAGGCTGGACACCGAGGATTGAGAAGAAGTTCGCTGACACGAGCGCGGCTCGAAGTGTCTCCCCTTCGCCGGATCGATTCCAGATCATCGGCGGGGTCTCTGCGGTGAAGGCTCCGATATCGCTCAACGTACTGTTGTGGTCGCGGTAATACTCGTACTCGGGAAACGAGAGCTGCATGTCGCTCCCGATGCCCTTGCCGCGCGTGGTGTTGTGTTGCCACACTTCCAGCAGCCGGTCCGGCTCATGCACCATCGGAGGACGCAGGAGCAGCCCATTAATAAAAGTGAATATGGTTGTGTTCGCACCGATGCCCAAAGCGAGGGAAAGAACGGCCACCAGCGTCAGGCCGCGGTTTTTTGCAAGAGTTCGAATCGCGTATCGAAGGTCCTGGCGAAGGGTTTCCATGAAGGGCATAGACGACGACAGTGAGGATAAGTTCGCCCGCCTCTGCACTTTTCAGCGAAGTACCCTAATCGGCATTCTTGTCAGCAGATCGCCGAGCGCATTGGTGACATCCAGACGCATGTCGCCTGGAGCTGTGGGAGAGAACTCAAAGTCGTACGTTTCGCCATTACCCATCTGTATCTCGGACGGACCGACGACGGACTGATCGAGTGGCAGATCCATCCCGTCTTTCGCAATCCCTCGCCACGTGAGCAAGCTGTCTCCGTTCAGAAGGCGCATGCGCATGGACGGTCTGAAGATGTGGATATTGATGAACCGCAAGCGATATCGCTCGCCGACCTTCAAGTCCAGCGCGGCAGGCGTCGTCGAACCATTGATGTAGACCTTATCGGTCTCCACTTCCTTCCGCGGGACCGAGACGAGCAACACGATGTCGTGGCCAGGATCGTAGGCCGCCGGATCGTCGACGACAATCAATGCGCCGTTCAAGCCCGCTTGCTGCTGGCGCATCTCATCGACGTGCGTGTGATAGATGAACGTACCGGAGCGCGGTGGCGTGAAGCGGGCTTCGAAGGACTGCCCAGGCGCGATCGCCGGCGAGGGCCGCGCAGTGGTGCCCGAAAAGCCCGCGACGCCGTCGTAATAGCTTTCCAGCTCGATGCCGTGCCAGTGGATCGCCGTCGCTTCCGGTAATTCGTTGACGACCGAGATGCTCACCGGCTCGCCGCGTTTCAGGATAATCGGCGGGGATGGCAGATAGGGAGGCGCCGCCGGTGTGGTCTTGCCGGCTTCGTCGAGCGCAAAACCGTACGCAGGTTCTTTGCTGTCGCCGCCGGTGTCAACCTTCGCGATCAATCGCAACTTGCGCCGCTTCGTGTCATTCGACGCGGTCGCTGATGCGTCCGTTCCGGCAACGGAAATGCCCACGACCGGCCCCGCCATCATCTCGAGCGCATGATTGGTCACGTGCTGGTGCTCTGCCGGCTTGCTGCCGTCGATGGGCAGCGCCGGGGCGATGTGACTCATGTCGTGGCAGTGGAACAGCCAGTTGCCGGCCCGGGTGGGGGTCCATGTCAGTGAAAACGTCCTGCCCGGCGCCAGTCGTTCCGTGTTCACGAACCGCGGAGAGCTGCTGGCGGGGAAGATCGCATCCGCTCGCTCGTCGCCGCGGCTGTCCACTCTGAAATAGAACCCATGCAGGTGCATCGGGTGAACCGCGCCGCCCACGTTGATAATGCGCAAGTGAACCGCATCGCCGAGCTGATATGAGAGCCGCTCGGTGTGCGGCCAGGATTTTCCGTTCATGACCATGCGATTCACGTTGCTGGGAACGAGCGTGTCGCTTACGGTCGCCCAGACGCCGATCAGGAAGACGCGTTCGCTCTGCGCCGCACCGCCGCGCGGCTCGACCAGAAACCCGCCGTACAGTTGCGTGTCACGAGCGGCACGCAACGGGAGGGTCGCGTGACTGGTGGCGCCCCAGTAGTAATAGGTCCCCGGTGCTCCGGCGCGAAATCGGATCTCGCGCACCTGACCAGGCTCGATGACGACCGGTTCCGGGGCCGTCGCCGCCGGCCGCGTGTACATTCCATGAACGACCAGCGGCTCTTTCTCGAGGCGGTTGCGCACGAACGCGTGGACCTCGGTCCCTTCAATGACGCGAATGAGCGGCCCGGGAATCTGCAGCGGACCGCCTTCGACCGCAAACGCCAGCACGTTAATTCCCGGATCGCGGTCGCTGTCGGGGTGCCACTCTCCCTCGCGTGTCTCCAGGTGAACCGTCAGCGTCGTTCCCTGAAGAGAGCCCGCCTCAATGCGGTTGTCGTTGATTCGGATCGTCTCGAGTCCGGGCGCATGACCGTCAGCCGCGAAGGTTGGTCGCGCCAGCGTGAGCGCAGCGATGCTGGATGCAAAAAGAATCAGACGGACGGGAGCCGAATCCATAAGTCCCCCAATCACCAATCGAGACGCGCGATGCGACCTCGCGCTCCGGTTGCCCAACCCACCTGACTACGCCGGCCGAAGCTGACGGTGTCGAATCCGTCCGACTGCAGCGCGGTCCACGTCCGCCCATCGTCATCCGATCGATCGGCACCAGCCGGGCCGACAGCGATCCATGTTCGTGCAGTGTTCGGGACCGGCGCGACGGCGGACCGAAAGCCGGAGAGACCACGCTGCCGGACGAGCGTCCAAGTCACGCCCCCATCGGCGGTCGTCGCCACGTTGTCGACCGACTCCTGCTCCTTGCGGTAATCGCCACCAACGATGATGCCGTGGCGGGCGTCACGGAACGCAATCGAGAAAATGCCGGCCGAGCTGCCGGTGGCGAGCGGTGTCGGATGTACGGACCATGTCTTTCCACCGTTGCTCGAATGAAGCACACGCGCGGCGGATGTCCCGATCCATACGTCTTCGGCGCCGAACATCGCGACGTTCGTGCCGCTGGCGGCGTACGCGCCCTCGGAGGGAAGCGCCTCCGGCAGGGTGCTCGATGGAATGCGCGACCAGGTACCGCCTCCATCAGCGGTCGAGAAGATCACGAACTGACGGTCGACCGAGTCGCTGAACGCGATGCCTCGCGCCGGCGTCCAGAAGGCCATCGCGTCGAGAAACACGCCTGGGTCGGTGTTCTTCAGCTGCAGCGTCCAGTGTGCGCCGGCATCAGTTGTCTTGTAGATCCTCGACGCCTCGCCTGGCCCGATGCTGAGCACATAGGCGTCGCGTTCGCTCACCGCATCGATGTCTCGAAAGTCCAGCCGTTCGGCGTCCGGAACGTGGAGGACATCCCACGTGCGGCCACCATTCAGGGTCCGAAGCACCGTGCCGTTCGCGCCGCTGGCCCAGGCGACAAGGTTCGAGATCGCGCTGACACCACGGAGACGACTCGCGACGCCGCTGGTCTGCGGCTGCCACTGCGGCCCGGCGACGGTCAGGGCCGCCAGCACTCCGCTCATCGCGATTGCCAAGGGGAGAACTTCGGGCCACACGGAACGGTTCATCGGAGTCCTCAGTCACTCCAAGGGGCTTCGCCCCTCGGACTCCCCGACACGCTCGCTCGCGGGGGCCCGCGATCCCCGCGCCGCTCGCGTGGGCTCACTCGCGCGCTCGTTCGCCACTGTCGTAGCGGTGTTGAAACCATTTCGAACCTTTTGTCGCGCCGATTCGAGCGGGAAGAGTGGGGCTTCGATTGGTCGAGTCTAACGCAAGTAGAGCCCGAGCGATGATCACTTCCGCGCCGACCGAAGGAGTCGGGTATTCTCTCTTCCATGTCCGCTCACGCCGTCCTCGTCACCGTCTCCGATCGTCCTGGCATGCTGTTCGGCATGACTCGTGTCCTCGCCAATCATCAAGCGAACATCACGTATGTCGATATGCATGGAGGAGGAGGGGGGGCGCTGTCCGACACGTACTTTGAATTCACGCTTCCCGACAGCGGCACATTCGACGACGTTCTGCGCGAACTGAAGGCGGTGGACGGCGTCGTTCGAGTGGAAGAAACGCCATCGCTGGTCAAGATTTACGGTAAACGCATTATCGTCATGGGCGGTGGGGCGCAGGTTGGCCAGGTGGCCCTCGGCGCTATCACCGAAGCGGATCGGCACAATATTCGCGGTGAACGCATTTCGGTCGATACGATTCCGCTGGTCGGCGAGATGGAGCTGGCCGCTGCCGTTCGCGCGGTGGTCCGCCTGCCGCGCGTCAAGCTGCTGGTGCTTGCCGGGTCGCTCATGGGTGGGGAGATCACGCGCGCGGTGGAAGACGTCAGGCAGAAGGGGACGTACGTGATCTCGCTGAATATGGCCGGCAGCGTGCCGGATGCGGCAGACCTCGTGGTCAGCGATCCGGTCCAGGCGGGGGTAATGGCCGTGATGGCAGTCGCGGACACGGCCAAGTTCGATATCGTGAGGCAGCAGAAGCGGCGATACTAATCAACGACAGCCACTATCCCGCTGCGATCGGATCAAGAGATATACAGGAGAAGAGAGAAAAGGGTATCGTTCGTTTGCAAACTCCTAATTCTCCTTTCTCTTGTTGATCTCTTGGTCCATTCGCAGCGGACTGTGACTGCCGCTGACTGGTGCGGCACAGTAGTCTTCCAAGAATACGACAGGGTGTCACCATGAGAATGGCGCTTCCGTTGCTGGCCACCGTGTTCGTCTCGGCGCACCTGATCTCGTCCCCTTCCACAACATTGAATTGCGATCTTGGTGGATACCGGTCGCTGTCCGGATTGACGGCAACCGTTGCCGAGAACCAACTGGTCGTGACCTGGAGGGGCGCGCGCGAGGCGGAGCTACGGGCGGGCTTCGGGATCGACAACGGCCACCCCGTTGTTCGCGACCTTGCTGTTCGGAAAGCGGGCGCCGCGTGGGCGACCATTGGCGAGAATCTCAAACCGGAATACCGCGTCGTGACCGGTGTGCGACGGATGTCCACGCAGCAGGCGGACCCCCTGCGGCAGGCTGGTGTGGAGCTGACGCCTGACGTCATCGCAAAGAACCGCTGGTATGCGTTCTGGGACGCGCCGCTTTTTATTCCGCCGCCACCCGCGGCCGGACGCGGGCAGGGCGCCGCGCGCACGCTCGGCCCCCCTCGAACGGAGTCGGAGATCACACGCGCGAGCGCGACCTTCAACAGTTCGTCGTGCTCGGTGAAGACGGACGGCAACAGCCTGGAGACGACGTTTCCCGGCTTCTCGATGGGCATGTTCACGGGAGATCTGCGCTTCACCGTGTATCGCGGCACGAATCTGATCCGCATGGACGCCGTAGCGAGCACGCAGGAAGAGTGGGTTGCGTACAAATACGATGCCGGCCTCAGTGGGTTCTCGCCCGTCAGCACACCTCGGGTGATGTGGCGGGACACCGGCGGTCACGACCAGCACTACGCGTTCGGCGGTGTGGTCAACGAGACCATCGTTCCTCTCAGGGCGTCCAACCGAGTTCTCATCGCAGCAGGCACGAGCGGGTCGATTGCGGCGTTTCCAATGCCGCACACGTTTTTCTTCACGCGCGAGGTCGACACCAATCTTGGTTACGTCTGGTATCGACTAGACGAGGGAAAGCGGTTTGCGTTTGGGGTGCGACAGGCAGAACGCGAAGAGAACCCGCAGTACGTCGAAAACTTCGCGCTCTTCAATGCGCCGCCGGGTACGAAGCAGCGGATGGGAATGTATTTCTACGTCAGTCCAGATTCGGCCGAGTCGACGCGGCAGTCGGTGCTTGCGTTCACCCACGATGACACATTCAAACCAGTGCCCGGCTACAAGACGATGGTGAACCATTTTCATCTGCGGTTCACCGATCGGGTCAAGGCTTCGGGATCGTTCGACACCCCGATTCAGGACCTGGCCGCAATGAGATCGCTCGGCCTGAACATCATCGGCCTGAGCGACTTCCACGGCGACCTTCACGCGAACGACGCAGGACCGCTGCGATTCAAGGATCAGAAGGATTACCGCGAGGCCACGCGCCGCGCATCAGACGCCGATTTTCTGATTACGCCGTGGGAGGAACCGAGCGCGTACTTTGGCGGGCACTACAACATCATGTTTCCGAAGAACGTCTACTGGTCCAAGGTGCGGCAGGCCGGTCAGCCGTTCAGCGAAACCGATCCAACATATGGCAAGGTGTACCACACCGGAAGCGCGGAAGACGTGCAGTCGATGATGGACGCCGAAGGTGCCTACTGGTATCACGCGCATCCGCGAACGAAAGGGACAACCGGGTACCCGGATCTGATCTTCGACAAGCCCTGGACGAAAAACGATCGATATCTCGGCGGCGCGTTCAAGCCTGGCATGGGGATGGATCTCTCGGACGTCCGTCTCTGCGAATGGCGGTGCTTTGATTCGACGGATACGATGAACAACCTGTACGCGCGGTCGGGTCTCCGTCCGAAATACATCATCGCTGACATCGACACGTATCAGAAGGGGCCGGAGGACGACCTGTATCCGAACTTCCCCGTCAACTACCTGAAGCTGGATCGCGTGCCCGGACCAGACGAGGATTGGGCGCCGGTGTTGAAGGCCCTGCGCGACGGGCACTTCTTTGTGACGACGGGTGAAATCCTGATTCCCGCATACAGCGTCGAAGGATCTGGCGATCGTCGCACGATGACGGCTGATGTCGAGTGGACGTTCCCGCTGTCGTTCGTTGAAGTCGTGTGGGGCGACGGCCAGAAGATCGATCGCCAGGTCATCCCGGCGACGGAGCTGCCGCCATTTGGTTCGAAGCACTTTTCGATTCCGTTCGATGCCCGAGGCAAGGCATGGGTCCGGTTTGCCGTGTGGGACTCAGCCGGGAACGGCGCGTTCGTTCAACCCGTCTGGATCCAATAGGAGTAGGTTCTGCAGGGTTCTACCAGGTTCTACCAGGTTCTACAGGGTTCGTTCTAGCGAGTGGAGCTATGGGAATAATTTATGAGCGACGCTTACTGACAGTGGCATCGGCCATGGTGATGGCTATGTCTGTGGTCTTGGCCGCGACCAGAGGCGCCGTACAAGAATCGAAGGTGAATCCGGATGCCGCGGCGATCGCCGACTTCATGAAGCGGGTCAACGAGTATGCGGCGCTTCATCAGAAGGTCGAATCGATGTTGAAGGAACCGTCGCAGGACGGCAGGCCGGAAGCGGTGGTCGAGCACCAGCGTGAATTCGCGAAGCTGATGCAGAAAGAACGGCCGCACGCAAAGCCGGGAGACATCGTGACCAAGCCGATGCGCAACGTCATGCGCCGGCTGCTGGCGAGCGTGTTCCGCGGCCCGGACGGGCGCGAGATCAAGCGATCGATTCTCGATACCTACACGGGAAACGCGGTCCTGTACGTCAACCAGACGTATCCCGACAACATGGCGTACTCGACCGTTCCGCTGCCAATCCTGCAGGGATTACCGTCGCTGCCCGACGCACTTCAATACCGATTCGTCGGACCGAAACTGATCCTGCTCGATCCTCACGGACGGCTGGTCGTCGATCTCGTGGAGAAAGTGTTTCCGTAGGATCGCGACTGGTGACTCGCGACTCGCGGCTCGCGCAGCGCGAACCGCGAGCGGCAAACCGGGCCGAGCCGCGAATCGCCAACCACGAGCCGCTAGCCGCGAATCGCCAGCCGCGAATCGCCAGCCGCCAATCTAGTTGATCGCGAAGCAGTAGAACTTTCCGGCGCCGCCCGTGGCGACCAGATCAGGCTGGCTGCATCCACGCGACGGGTGAGCGGAGTTCCATGACGTGTTCCCACCACCGGTGCGATCGAAGTGCCCGAGCTGCGCACGGCCGGTGCCGTTGCTGGTCCAGTTGTTACACGTGTGATCCTGACCGTCGGTGTAGGCACGCCCGTCGGTCTGCGAGCCGGTCAACATATCGTGTTCGTTCGGCGTCTGGCCGGCACCGTTGATCGGTTCACCCTTCTCGCTGAACACCGTGGTGCGCGACAGGTTGTTGCCGAGACGCGCCTGGTCGACCGTGTCGCCATGAAGGTCGGCGACGTCCTTCGCGATCGGCGTTCCACTTCGGCCGTTGTACCAAGGGCCGTTGCCGATGCGATCCCTGGCGTTGACGGCAGGCTGACCCGCCGGGTTCGCGCTCAAATACGCATGCCAGGTGCGATTGCCCTGCCCCGCGGCCGTCGCGAGCGCCTGGCAATGCGCGTCAGCGCCAGCGAGCCCGCCCAGGTTCGCGCCGTCTCCTTTGCCGGCGCTGGTCACGAAGAACGACATTGGTGGCGGCGGCGTTCCCTGACGCCCGCCCGCCGGCTGACCACCGGCTGGCGGCTGACCTGCCGGCGGTGTCGTGGGTTGCTGCGCGAACACCAGACCCGAAACGGTCACCACCGCGAGCACCGCGGCACGAAAGATACGTTGTCTGCGATCCATGTCTACTCCCCCTGGCGGGTGATTCTAACCGCATTCGCGGCTCGCGTTTCGCGGCTCGCGATTCGCGCGGTCGAGCAGTCGAGCCGGGATCCTGGACCCGGGATCCGTCACCGGGAACTGGAAACTGCAAACTGGGAACTGAGCTGGAAACTGGCAGCCGGGATCTGGAAGCTTAAAGCGCCGTCTTCTTCCAGGCCCCCCTTCTGAACAAGATCGCGCTGACGACCGCGAGCGTCGAGTAGGCAATCGTCAGCGCCATGAACACCCCGCGCGCGCCGAAGCCAGCCCGCGACGAGAGCCACCAGGCGAGCGGGATCTCCCACAGCCAGAAAACGAACAGGTTGACGACTGTGGGTGTCCACGTGTCGCCGGCGCCGTTGAACGCCTGGGTCACCACCATGCCATACGCGTAGAACAGGAAGCCGAGACTGACCGTGCGCAGGCACCCGATCGCATACGGCTGCACGTCGGGGTCGGTGGTAAAGACCGCCGCGATGAACGGCGCGCCGAGGAGGAACACAAGTCCGACGAAGCCGAGAAAGAGCATGTTGTAGAACGCTGCGGTCCAGACGGCGCGCTCGGCGCGATCGGGACGACCCGCGCCCAGATTCTGGCCGACCATCGTCGCCGCGGCGTTGCTGACGCCAAACGCTGGCAGGAGCGCGAACATGATGACGCGGATGCCGATGGTGTATCCGGCCAGCGCGGGGCTGCCGAACACCGAGAGAATGCGGACCAGACCGATGTAGCTGGCCGTGCCGATTAGGATCTGGATGGTGCCCGACCCGGACAGGCGGAGGACGCTTCGCATCAGCGCCAGATTGAGTCGAAGATGATGCAGCGCCAGGCGGACGCGTCCGCTCCCGCCAAACAGAATCGCGAGCTGCCAGGCCACAGCGGTCCCGCGGCCGAGGTTCGTCGCAACCGCTGCGCCGGTGACGCCGAGCTGCGGAAAGGGCCCCAGGCCAAAGATGAAGCACGGGCCGAGGACGATGTTCAGGATGTTGCCGAGCCAGAGGACGCGCATGGCCACGGCCGCGTCGCCCGATCCGCGAAAGACCGCGTTCAGCATGAAGAGCAGCAGCACCGTCGCGTTGCCGCCCAGCATCACGGTCGTGAATCCCTTGCCGGTCCTCACCACATCATCTGACGCGCCCATCAGGCGGAGCAGCGTCGCTGCCTGCGGCGCCGCCGCCGCCGCGATCGTCACGGCGACCGCGAGGCCAAGCAAGATCGACTGCCCCGCGGCTCTCGATGCGCCCTCAGGATCCTGCTCACCGGTCCGTCTCGCGACGAGCGCGGTGGCGCCGATCGAGAGACCCATCGCGGCGGTATAGATCATCGTCAACATCGACTCGGTGAGGCCGACCGTGGCGACGGCGTCGGCGCCGAGATGTGCAACCCAGAAGACGTCGGCGACAGCGAAGATGGATTCCATCGCCATCTCCATCACCATGGGGACGGCGAGCATGATGACCGCGCGCCCGACCGGCGCGGTCGTGTAGTCGATCCGCGAGCCGCGAAGTGCCTCGCGGATCGTTCCGAGCATGCCGTGGCCCTGCGGGACGTCGTCGGGATTGGGAAGCGTGGATACCGTCATCGGCAGGCAAACCACTATATCCGCGGCAGAAAAAGCGCAAAAAGGTGGCTGGCACCTTTTCCGGAAAGGTGCCAGCCACCTTTTCAAGGGGAAAAGCGCCACAAACGATGGAGAGTCAGGGGATTAGGACAAAAATGAAGGGATCGGAGCGGGCACCGACCCGCTCCGTTTTTGCAGAGGCTAGGATTCGGCTCGAATCACGCTGCCGTCGGCGGTCCAACGTAGGAACGCCGAATTGACCAGGGCGTTGAGAATTCGCTGACATGAAGGACTATCGAGACCCAAGAGGCGTGCGGCCTGAGCGGGTGTCAATCGCAGCCCCGGCATTTCGTTGAACTCCGAACGAACCCGTTGTAGCAATGTTGCGTATTCCATGCACCTTCCTGGTGCAAGGGATGCGCCACCCGAGTCTGACCCGCATTTGCTGATTCGCTAGCGTAATCGAGCGTTTCCCATGTAATTGACGGTGGCGCCCCAGACAATCACGTCGTGATTGGCCTCGGCTTCCGACATTTCAGTCGCTTCGGCCGTTCAGCATCGATCGCACCCCTAGAATCTTGCAGAAGCCGACAGAACCCGGTAGAACCCTGTAGGACTTGGAGGAGAAGTGGTCGTCCTGGTTACCGAAACTGAGTTTCGACGCGCGGCAGAGGTCTTCGAATCGGCCCCGGTGAGGTGCATCGCCACCCCCGGCGACGAGGAATCGCTGGCGGCCGCCGTCGCACAGCATGCCGCCCGCTACGTCATCGTCGGATCGGTGAAATACGTCGGCAAGCTATACGAGTCGCTGCCACGCGGAGGCGTCATCGCGCGCTTTGGTGTCGGTCACGACGGCATCGACAAGCAGAAGGCGACAGCAGCCGGGCTGATTTGCACAAATACACCAGGCGTTCTGGATCAATCCGTCGCCGAGCTTGCGATACTGCTGGTGCTTGCGGCCGCGCGACGGTTGCCCGCGCTGAACGATGAGGTGCGCCGTGGACACTGGTCCCTCGGGCCCTCAGGAATAGAGCTTCGTGGGAAGACGCTCGCCGTGATTGGCGGCGGCCGCCTCGGTCAGGCGACCGCGAGCATCGCCTCGCTCGGTTTCCGCATGCGAACAATCGCATGTCGCCGCACACCGGTCAGCGGATCCGCCGCACCATTTGATTCGATGACGAATGATTTTCGAGCCGCGGTCGGTGATGCGGACTTCGTCACCCTGCACATCAATGCCGAGCCCGCGAATCACCATTTCATCGATCGCGACCGGCTGGCGATGATGCCGCCGCGTGCCTGGCTCATCAACACCGCACGCGGAAGCGTCGTCGATGAAACGGCGCTGTACGACGCGCTTGCGGCGCGGCGCCTCGCAGGCGCGGCGCTCGACGTGTTCGAGCGGGAACCGTACGTGCCCGTCGATCCATCACGAGATCTGCGGACCCTGCCAAACGTCGTTCTCGCGCCGCACGTCGGTAGCCATACGCGCGAAGCCAACCGCGGTATGGCCGAACGCGCACTGCAGAATGTGGTGCTGGCCGAGGCGCGCGATTATCAGCGAATGGATGTGGTGAATCCGGACGTTCTGCGGTCCTGACCAGTCTCTTTTACTTCTCACTTCTGACGTTTGGACTTTCGCTTTTCCCGTTTCACCGCTTCAGCAGCCGCAACTCGCCGGAGGCCGTGCGTCGGGGCTCAGCCGCCGGCACGTGTGACTTCTGGCGGCCGAGCGACGCGATCGACGTCGCCAGGCTGGGGGCGAGCAGCATCAACAGCCGGGCGTGATCGTTGGTGAACCCCTCAGGCGTAGCCGCGTAGAGCGAGACGACGGCGACGAGCGTGTTTTCGTGGATCAGCGGAATCGTCAGCGACGAACGTAGCGGCGGCGTCAGCGACAGGACCGTCGGGCCGAGGTCGATCGCCGGATCGCTGTTCAGAACGAAGCGGCGGTTGGCGGCCGACCAGCCAGCGATGCCGGCGCCGAGCGTCAGACGTGCTCTTCGAATCGCGGTCGCGTGCATGCCATCGGCGTACTGCATCGTGACCGCATCGGCCGACTCGTCGTAGAGAAAGATGCCCATTGACGTGCACGGCACCACCTGGCGCAACATCATCCACGTCAACGCTCCGACGTCCGCGAGCGTGGCATCGCCCGAGATCGCGCGCGCAAGACTGGCGACCGCGAGCACTTCACTGGTGGCCGCCTCTGTCGGCGCGGTGGACGCGACGTCGACCGGCTCCACTTTCGGTGCCCGAGCCTCTCCCAGAGTTTTGGCCACAGGATGTGCCACCGGTTCAGGGGCGGGCATGATCCGTTCATGCGCCTGCACAAAGATGTCAACAATCTTCGGGTCGTACATGGTCCCGCGGCGTTCAGTGAGAATCGCGAGCGCATCGGCGTTCGACATGCGCCGCCGGTACGGCCGGTCTGACGTCAACGCGTCGAAGCAATCGACAACCGACAGGATGCGCGCGCCGATCGGGATGGACTCACCGGCGATGCGATCCGGATAACCCGTCCCGTCCCAGTTCTCGTGATGGTGTCGGACGATGGGGACGACCGGGTAGGGGAAGTCGATGGCTGACAGAATCTCCGCGCCAATCGGCGCATGGAGCTTCATCTTCTCGAACTCGGCCGGCGTCAGTTTTCCCGGCTTGTTCAGAATGTGTTCCGGGACGGCGATCTTGCCGGTGTCATGCAGCAGCGCCGCCGCTTCGATGGCCTGAAGGGTTGTTGGATCGGTGATGCCCAATTCGCGCGCCAGCGCGAGCGCCGCGACCTGCACTCGCCGGATGTGCCCGTGCGTGACTTCGTCTTTGGCGTCGATCGCCGTCGCCAGCGTTTCGACAGTTGAGAGATATAGCCGGTTCAGCGCGGCGACGTGTCCCTTGGCGTCCTCGACTCGTCCGAACGACGAGCGCATCGTGCCATAGAAAATCAGGAGCAGCGGCGGAAGCAGCGTCAGCGCCGAGAAGTGGACCAGCTGCAGTGCCACGACGAGGAGGAGCGCGACGCACGCGCCCGCCGCATAGCCGGGGCCCAGCCACAAGAAATGCTCCACCCAGATAGCGCGAGGCGGACGCTGCTTCGCCAGAGCAATAGCCGTCGCGGTCAGGCCGCTGTTGACGAGGAAATAGCTGGCGGCGAGTGCCAGGAGCGGCAGGATCAACGCCGACGATGGGGTTCCGGTCGGGAAGAGAGGCTGACCCCCTGCAAAGTAGAAGAACAGCTGACCTGACAACCACACCGACAGCGTCAGGTTGCCGAAATTGAAGAGCGTCTGGACACGCGTCAGCTTTCGCTGCCACGCGATGAGCACGCTGTCGGCTGCGAGCGTGATCGCGCCCGCCTCCGGGCCGAAGAGCAGCACCGAGGCGAACACGAACATTTCCGACGGCGAGAAGTGCGCTTCGACCGATGGGATCTTCAGCGTGAATCGTCCGCTCAACAGGGTGAGCGTGGCAAACAGAAGGAACTCAGGACTCAGGATACCTTCGCGGAACAGCGAGAAGAGGCAATAGATGCCAAGCGATATCCCGACGGCTGAGACGGTCGCGATATAGATCTGCGCCGTGCGCGGGAGAGAGCTTGGTGGTTTCCTGCTCACAGGGATTTAGTGCCCGCCTCCGACCGCGGCATCGCCCCACACCACGTGGTTCGAGTCGGTGTGCTCCATGTCTCCCCACACCACGTGCTGCCCGGACGGGGACTGGAGGCTGTCGCCCCAGACGACATGGTAGTTGTTGGTCCAGTCCGCGACGTCGCCCCACACGACGTGATTCGCGGGAATCTGCGCGATCGGGTTGTTCAACCCCAGTAGATTCAGCACGCCGGGTTCAGCCGAGTCTGCCTGCACGAACAGCACACTCAAGTCGATCAGGCCGAGGAGGCGAATGCCCGTGTGTCCGTAAATCCGCTCGATCATCGTCCCGGTATCGCGGAACGTGGCGCCGCTCGACGTGCCGAGCACGTTGTCGACGGTGTTCAGGAGCGACGCGACGAGCCCTGTCGCGGCAACTTTCTGCGACTGTGGGAAATTGACGCTGCCGGCGCCGGAGGCCACGAGCCCTGCCTGCGGCATGTAGGTCGCGCCCATTTGCAGCGCGATCTTGACCTGACCAGGGGTCATGAACGGATTAGCATCGAGCAGGAGTGCGACGCCACCGCTGACCACCGCGGTCGCCATGCTCGTCCCCGACAGGCGCAGGTACGCGTTCTTGCCAGTGCCCGCAATGTGCCAGGACGGATAGTTCCTGGAGAGATATGAACTCTGCGCCTCGAGTGACACGATTCGCGTTCCGGGAGCGACGACGTCCGGCTTGACCGCCAGGTCGTAACGGGTCGGCCCCTTCGAGCTGTAGGCGGCGACGGTGTCGTCCGCGCGTGTCACGGTGCCCGCTGTATCGATCGCGCCCACGGTAATTGCGTAGGGAGAGTTGCCCGGCGATGTGATGCCACCGAGAACCGGCTCGCCCCTCGACGTCACGCCGTAGTTGCCGGCCGAGGCGATGACCACGACGCCCGCCTGAACCGCGCGCGCGACTGCCTGGCACAACGGATCGATCGCTGCGGGTTCGGTGACGGCATGTCCGAGCGACAGATTGATGACGCGAATACCGTAGCGGCTCCGGTTGGCGATGGCCCAATCGATGCCGGCGATGACGTCGCTCGTATATCCCACGCCAGTGGACCCGAGCACGCGCACGTCGATGAGGTTCACGCCCGGCGCGCTGCCGCCGGCGAACGCGGGCGTCACGAACTTTGCGGCCGAGGTGTTGCCGCCGATAATGCCGGCGACGTGTGTGCCGTGGCCGTAGGGGTCGCCGCTCGAGAGGCCCTCCCACGACACGAGGTTCACACGCGCGATGACGCGCGAGTCGAGCGCCGAGTGCGGCGAGATGCCCGAGTCCACCACCGCGACGCCGATGCCGTGGCCGTCGTAGCCCTGCTGCGCCAGGAGCCCAAGGAGTCCGGAGGTCCCTTGCCACATCGCGCTCGCGCCGGTGACCTTGTTGGTGATCGCCATGTCGCTGACGACCGGCGCATCGGCCGAAATGTGCGCCAACGAATCGTCCTGCGAGAGCGCGTCGAATTCCGCCTTGCTGACTTCGATCGCGACCGACCCCTCGAGTTCGCGCCGGAGGATTCCGCGAAGCCGCCCGCGGATTGACGAGACGTTGCCTTCCAGGGTCGGCTGCACGATCAGCCGGATGCGATCACCACGGACGTTCGCGAGATCGGCGGACAGGGTCGGCCGGCGCTGGCCGGACGGATGCGCCGGCAGCCCGGTCAGGAGGCAGAGGATGACAGCGATAAAGAAGATCGGCCGACGCGACATGTCCTGGAGACCTTTCTTGCTGAACGTCATCGGAGATTTCGACTGAGCCACCTCAGCGCTTTGGCAAAAGCCGGTCCCAGCGCCGAGAGATCGGCATTCAGCGATAAAGAATTTATTCACAAGGGCTTGCGCCGAATGTAATTTCGCGGCAGTTCACGTGCGCTGTGCCGTTGCGTAACACCCTCAATCGACTTTTGGTGGGTGAATGCTTGCAAATCGAAGAAGAGGCACGACTTGATCGGGTGTGTTCCGTCCCGGGCCACAGCACACAGAAACGAAACACGAGATTGGTGGGATGGAGAGAGCGAAGGCAACGGAGTTCACACGAAGAAACGAAGCAAACGAAGACGAACGGAGGCAAACCTTCTATTCTTCTTCTTCCTCGTTCGTCTCCGTTGACTTCGTTCCTTCGTGTGAACTCCGTGGCCTCCGATATCTCCTCTGTCGCACGACCGTAATCTCGATGTGCGAGTCTCTATGGTGAGGCTCTGTATGATCGCTTCTCTGTCCAGCATCAAACTGAGCCCCGTATGGTTCGCGTTCAACGTGGGCGGCGCGCTTCGTCAAGCGACGCGATTTTTGAAGCCCATCCGCGTGGCATGGCTGTTGCGCTTCGAGGTTGTATGTCCAAGATCAGAAAGAGCGAGAACGGAGCTCCGCAGAATGCGGGCGGCGTCATGGTCGCGGAGATCGATCGCGATCTCGTTTCGCAGCGCGCGTACGAACGGTATGTCGAGCGCGGAAGAGAAGACGGTCAGGATGTCGACGACTGGTTGACGGCCGAGAGAGAACTGCGCGAGCGTCGCAATCCGCCGAATCAGGAACACTAGTTCGCTAGAAGACCCTGCGGCCGAGCGGCACGTCCACGTCCGGCGCGAGGAGGACGACGGCCCCGGTGCTGTCTGGAACTCCAAGCTCAACACGTCGGACACGACGGGCCGATCTGTCTCGGCGAAGAATTGATGACGGCGCCGACCAGTCGGCCCACTAGTTCCTCCGGCGTGTAGCGATCCCGTTAGCTGAGCTGACGAGCGCGAGCCCGGCAATAAGAACTATCGGGATGAGGCCACGCATTGCATGTGGAGCATGGATGCGTGCGCCACGGATCGGTTGCTCGGGGTGGCAGTACAAGCACTGGCGCGACGACTTCTATCCGGCTGGTGTCCCGAAATCCCGCTGGTTCGACCACTACGCGTCT
The DNA here is from genome assembly GCA_046732715.1 of Acidobacteriota bacterium. Classification (GTDB taxonomy): domain Bacteria; phylum Acidobacteriota; class Vicinamibacteria; order Vicinamibacterales; family 2-12-FULL-66-21; genus JALZOC01. The sequence goes on from JBKPNQ010000083.1 coordinate 22,164, forward strand.
ATTTTCGACACCGTCGAGATCAACAACACGTTCTATCGACTTCCCGAGAAGCGCACGTTCGCGGCGTGGGCCGTCCGGGCGCCGCGAGGATTCCTCTACGCCGTGAAAGCCAGCCGGTTTCTCACCCACATGAAGAAGTTGAAGGAGCCGGAAGAGCCGCTACGACGTCTGTTCAGTCGCATGGCACCGCTGAGAAAGCATCTCGGTCCAGTCCTGTATCAGCTGCCTCCCGGGTGGAAGCTGGACTATGGTCGGCTGGAGTACTTCCTGCAAGTGTTGCCAAAGGATTTCCGGCACGTTCTCGAGTTTCGAGATCCGAGCTGGTATGCGGACGGCGTGCTGACACTGCTGGATCGATACGGTGTGGCGCTCTGCCTCCACGACATGCGCGGATCGGCAACGGTTCGTGAGCGCATCGGCCCGTTCGTGTATGTGCGCTTCCACGGCGCGACCGGCAAGTACGGTGGCGGATATTCCGACCGCCACCTCGCGGAGTGGGCGGACTGGTTACGGGAGTACCATCGCAAAGACATCGAGATCTATGGCTACTTCAACAATGACGTGGGCGGTCACGCGCCGCGCAACGCACTCACCCTGCGACGAATGATGGAGGACTCCCATGACTAACCAGCAGAAGTTCCTGCTCGGCGTAATCGCCGGGGCCGCGGGCGCGCTCGCGGGGCGACAGC
>JBKPNQ010000084.1:0-8185 GCA_046732715.1 Acidobacteriota bacterium
CGATCTGGCCGTCCGCCGATCATGGCCTTCTGGCACGGCCGCATCCTTTCCGGTACCTGGGTCTTCCGCAACCGCGGCATCGTCGTCATGGCCAGCGCAAACTTTGACGGACAGTGGATTTCGCGCATCATCCAGCGCTTCGGATTTGGCGCTGCGGCGGGGTCCTCGTCGCGCGGTGGCGCGCGCGCGCTGCTGGAGTTGAAGCGCCAGATCGAGCGCGGCCGTCCGGTCGCGTTTACCTTAGACGGTCCCCGCGGTCCGGCACGCGTCGCGCAACCCGGCGCGGTCTGGCTGGCCGGCGCGACCGGCAGCCCCATCCTGCCGTTTCATGCCGAGGCCAGCCGCTACTGGTCGATGGGTAGCTGGGACCGCACGCAGGTGCCGAAGCCATTCAGCACTGTGGCTCTGACCATTCATCAGCCGATTTTTGTCGCTGGGACGGAGCCGGAGCTGCTGGAGGAAGGGGGGACGGCCTTGTCCCAGGCGCTCAGCAGGTCGGAGGCCATCACACTCGACATCGTGCGTCAGAGTCGTTGAACAGTTGGTGCTAAGGCGTTGCAAGGCGTGCGTAGAAAGATGCGAACGAGCGCAGCGAAGTGAGCCACGCGAACGGAGCGAGCCGACGAAGCGGCTCGCGAGAGAGCGTGTGGGGGAGTCCGAGGGGCGAGGCCCCTCGGAGAAAAAAGAAGGCGCGGGCGCCCGACATACTCGGGCCGCTCGCGCCTCCCGGTTGCAGTGCCCGAAGGATTTCAGGCCTGCGACTTGTTTGACCGTTCCCGTTCAGCCACCTCCAGGTCAATTCACCGGCCAGACGCGAACATTTCGCGCGCGGCAACGGTGACGATTTCCGCGTTCTCCCTTCCAGAGAGTCGATGGCGTCCGCGCTCGTCAAGCGATGGAAGCGCGGACCTGATGCACGCTGCGACCAAACACTTGATTCTTGCGCTCTCACAGCCGAGCAGAACAAGTGCCACAGCGAGATTCGTGTTAACCGCTGTCCGCCTAAGCGCTTACATTTTTTGCCGGTCATTTCGCAGGCTTTGTTCTCTGCTCAGCGCGCGACTTTAGGGCGCCGGCGGCGATCCCACATCCATCGAAAAGTCAGTCCGTTCAAACACGGCAGTTAATGTCAGCCTTCAATGGGTAAATCGCATTCCGATCAGACAAAAGTCTGCTTTTTAGCGAACTAAAGTTTTCGCGACGATCGTTCCATCCCCTTTTTCCGAAGGTATTTGCCCCACTACTTGGTACGCCGTTCGCCTAGTGACGTCGGACTCGTTATTAAGTCCAGAAGGGGCGCCGTGGGGCTTGGCGGCGACGCATTAGCGCGCAGGCCGTTTCATCCGGCGTCTGCGACGGAGCCAGCTGCACGTCTGGGGCAGGCTGCAACCCGCCGCGTCAGGAGGACCCGCACTGTGACCATTCTCAAGATTCCGCGTTTGTGGCCGGCGCTGCAGGTTGGCCGCATGTCATCAGCCGCACGGGCCTTGGCATCAACCGCGACCGCTCCCTCGTCGGCTGAGGGCCTGGACGCCTTTGGATCCGAGTCCGACCCGGTTCCAGCGCTCCCGAAGGTTCGGGTTGCGCCACCGCCGCCTTCACCGAAACCGAAGCGTTCCACCGAGATACCGAAGTGGCTCCCGGTGGCCGCGAAGTGGGCCGGTGTTGTCGTGCTGACGGCGGCAACCGCCATTGGCGGGGTGTTCCTGTATCAGAAGCGCTTCGCGCCAGCGGCCACAACCGGCACCGTCACGATCAACACGACGCCATCTGGTCTCGACGTGGTGCTCGCTGGGAAATCGCTCGGGAAGACGCCGCTGACCACGACGCTTGCCGCTGGGTCCTACGACCTGCAGGTGGGGACTGCGCCGAACACGCGAGCGGTCAAAGTGAATGTCGTCGCCGGCGCCTCCATCATTCAGCAAGTGGAATTTGCAGCCGCCACCGCCGTGAACGGCCCCGCCACCGGTGGCCTCCATGTCCAGACCGAACCCAGCCACTTGCCGGTTTCTGTTGACGGCAACAATCACGGCGTTTCACCGGTCGCGATCGATGAACTCGCACCCGGCGAGCATGAGGTCTCGGTCCGAACCGCTAGCGGTGTCGTTCGGCGCTCGGTCACGATTCAACCACACGAGACGACGTCGCTGATCGTCTCGTCGGCCGCACCGCCGCCGGCTCCGACCGCTGTCAGTGCCGGCTGGGTCGCGGTGACGTCGCCGGTCACATTGCAGCTGCGCGAGGACGGAAAACTGATTGGAACTACAGAGTCGGATCGCCTGATGCTCACCGCTGGCGACCACGACATCGAGTTCTCCAACCAGGCCATCGGATTCAGCGCACGCCGGACCATTCACGTCACGGCGGGGAAGACCGCAGGGGCCAAGATCGACCTTCCCAACGGCACGCTCAGCGTCAATGCGCAGCCATGGGCCGAGGTGTGGATCGACGGCGAGCGGGTCGGCGAAACGCCGATTGGTAATCTCTCCAGGCGGATTGGAACTCACGAGGTGATCTTCCGGCATCCCGATCTGGGTGAGCGTCGTGAGACGGTGGTGATTGCGGTCGGAAAACCGGCGCGGATTGGCGTCGACCTTAGAAAGAAATAACCCTCAGGAAGAAGTGGCGTCATGCACCCGAATCGAACTGTCGTCCTCAGCTGTTGCTCTACGTTTCTTCTTGTCACGCTCGCACTCGCGCCGCAGGTCGCCGCGCAGGATTCATTGCAGGCGGTGAAAGACCTCTACGCGTCGGCCGCGTACGAAGATGCCTTGACCGCGGTCGCCAAGATCGACTCGCCCGCCGAGCCGAACGTTGAAGCGGAGCAGTATCGCGTCTTCTGTCTCGTCGCGCTCGGCCGGATGGACGATGCCGCGCAGGCCGTCGAGTCCGTTTTGACCCTTCAACCTGAATATCGTCCCAATTCCTCTGATGCATCGCCGCGAATTCAGACCCTCTTTTCGCAGGTTCGGCAGCGGCTAGGGCCAACGCTGGTGAAGCGCATGTATCAGCAGGGACGGGCTGCCATGGATCGGAAGGATCGTGAGGAGGCAGTTGGACAATTCCAGGCGATGCTGAGGATTGCCAACGACCCTGACGTTCGAAACGAAGCAAGCATGTCAGAGTTGCGAGAGTTGGGCTCCGGATTCCTCGAACTGAGCAAGGCCCTACCGGCCAAGCCGAAGCCAGCAGAAGCTGCACCCACCGCGACGGCGGCGTCGCGCCCGAGCGTGATTTCGCCGCCGGTGGTGATTCAGCAAAAGCTGCCGCCATGGGTTCCCGACCCGGTCAGCCGGGCGAGCGAGTTCCGCGGAGCCGTGCGGGTCCAAATCTCCGCTGAAGGTAAGGTCACTGCCGCCGAGATCTTGAAGTCGGTCCATCCGGCGTACGACCAATTGCTTCTCCGCTCGGCGCGCGCGTGGCTGTACGAACCCGCCAAGAAGGACGGCGTTCCGATTCCGAGCGAAAAGACCGTCGAGGTGGCGGTAGCGCCGCCGACAAAGCAAGGCGCTGGGGCGGACAAAAGTCTACCTTTTTAGCGGAACTTAGTCTGCCTCCGCGTAGACTAAATTAGCCATCTTTGCAATCGACACGCACCCAGATCCAAGAATATCCATAACAGGCGGTAAATAAAGGCTTTCTTACGCTGACAAAATTCTCTGAAACGTGGCTGCGCCTTTGCACCGGATGAGCCTGCGGCCGTCACAAATGTGACGGGGCGGCCGGTTCCCTAACCAAAAGCTCCGATGCTGTCATCTTCACTCTCGCAGTTGCTCGAGAGAGCCCGAACACGGTTTGGGCTGGAAGTCGAGGTCCTCGACTCGACGTTGCAGCACGTCTACCCGGACTCCACCACCGCCTTGTCGCGGATGATCGAGGAGTCGCCGGTGGTGCGCCAGTCCCTGTTGGCGGCGCTGGCCGATGGCCGGCCGGAGCATCTGGACGACTCCGGCGTGCAGTATCAGGTGTTCCCCCTGCGACGCGCAGCCAGGCTTCGCCAGGCCTCGGCGCTCGTGGCCGTCCGCCGGACCGAGCGCTCCATCGAATCGACCGGTGACGAACGAGCGTGGCCCGAACTGGCGCGGGCGATTGTTGAAGCCGATTTTGCCGCGGCCGAGGCGCTCACGGACGAACGTCAGCAGTCACGCCGCCTTCTGGCAACGCTCAGATTTCTTCGCCATCTGGTCGAGACGAACACCGAGGCGGATCTCGGTCACGCTATCGTCCAGGCCGCTGCGGTCTGGTTCGATGTCGACGCACGGATTTTCCATCGCGATCTGAGCGGAGCGTTCGTGCTTCACACCGCGTTGCCGGGCGCGAACGTGGAAGAGGCCGCCAGACGCCTGAATTCCCATTGGTTCGCTGGCGCGTCCGACGCGACTCGGATCGGACCGATCCCGGAATGGGGTCAATCGACATCTGGATCGGAAGTTGTGCTGGTGCCTCTGGCAGTCGCCGGCAACCCGGACTGGGTTTTGGCGCTCATCGGAACGTTCCCCCAGGACGCCGAATCGCTGTTTGCCGTCCTTGGTCGAATCGTAGGCGTGCAGCTCGACACGATTCGATCGCGCCGGCGCGATCGTGCGCGCGAACAGTTTGAAGCGTTGGTGGAGCAGGGCGGCGCGGTTCCGGAGCTCCTCGCGGTACGCGTGGTTCGCGAGCTCGCGGATGTGACCGGAGCCGCCTATGCGTCGCTGGTGGTGAATCGTCAGGGCCGCGAACGAAGGATTGTGTGCATCGGGACGTCAGGCGAAATGCCTGGCGCGATCGAATCAGCGGTTGCCGAACGCTTCACGCCATCACAGTTCGTGTGCAAGTTGACGCTGAGCGAAGGTGCCTTTGCCATCCTGGATCTTCGTCCGTCGCCGGACGGTGCGTTTCAGCCGGACGCTGAGCTGGTGACGCGGGCGGCGACGCGGGTTCTGCAGTCGTGGCTCGTCGGTGCGGAGTCTTCGCTGGACGACGCGGTCCGCCCTGCCGTGCGTCCCGTGGTCTCCGAATTCGTGCGGCGAATCGAAGAAGAGCTCGAGCGCGCCAAGCGCTTCGATCTGCGCCTGTCGCTCGTAATCGTTGACATTCCGCCAGCGCCAACCGGTCTCGATCGCGCGACGTCGCTGATGCAGGACGCCGTGCGTCAGGAACTGCGCGGATCGGACGTCCTCGGGACGGTGAATGGCGACCGTGTGGCTGCGCTGCTGACGCACACCGATGGAGCGGGATCGAACAGGGTCGTGGGACGCCTGCGTCAACGGCTTGGCGAAACCGCAAGCCGGCTCAATTTGACGGGCGTACTGATAGGTCATGCGGCGTTTTCTCCGGAGTGCCGGACCGCAGAAGCGCTGCTCTCGCAGGCCGCGAGAGCCGCGCAGCCGGTTTCTCTGTGATCGGCGTCAATGCGCGCGAAGCGACTCGACGATGAAGGAGACAGCGTGAGGCGGAAGATCGGTGACAGGCGCATTCGGCCCCGATTCGACATCGTCGGCGACTTGTGGGGCTCGCTCGAGACCGTGCTGCGGTTGCCGCTTAGGAACGTGAGCCGCGGCGGCGCTCTGCTTCACTCGCACGTGCCGCTGCCGTCGCAGTCGGTTCATCGGATTGCGTTCAATTCGGACGGTCAGGACGTTTCTGTTCCGGTCCGCGTCTCGCACGTCGATACGCAGGTTTCGGCAGACGGCGAGCGGACCTATTTGATCGGCCTCGAGTTCCTGTCGCCGCAGCCGGCGCTGCTCGCGATGATCGACCGGTGGGCGATTGCTGGCAGCGAAGGAGCGGGAGCGTGACGGCCATGAGTGGTGGACTTCCCGAGCGTCGTCAGTCGCCGCGGATCCCGATCGAGGGCGGAGTTGAATGCCGTCTTGATCTGCGCACGAGGGTCCGCATGCTCGACATCAGCCTGGGCGGGGCGCTGCTTGCGGCCGAGCTCGCGCTGCCAGTCGGTGCATCGGCGGAATTGCGGACCGGTCTTGGTCCGAGCGCGTTCCGCACTGACGTTCAGGTGAGGCGCGCCGTCGGTCTGCCGGCGGGTGTGACGCTCAATGGACTCGGGGCGATGTTTACGACGATGGACGAGCGGAGCCGGCGGAGTTTAGAGGACTTCTTGCGGAAGGCGAGCCAGTAGAACTGGTTTCAAAACCTGTAGCGCAGCCCTTTAGGGCTGCTGCGGGAAGCGAAGCGGGGCGAAGCCCCCCGGTAAGAAAAAGCGCGGTAACGAAGGAAAGCGCATATGAGACACGAGGGCAGTGAACAGTTAATCGGAACGAGCGGAGTCATTGCGGAGCTCTCGCAGGAGATCGACCGTATCGCACGTTCGGACGCCAAGGTGTTGATCACCGGTGAGAGCGGCGTCGGCAAGGAACTCGTGGCTCATGCGATCCATCAGCGCAGCCCGCGCGCCGCGCGGCCGATGGTTGCCGTGAACTGCGCCGGCTTACCTGAAACGCTCCTCGAATCGGAGCTCTTCGGGCACGTCAAGGGGAGTTTCACCGGCGCGTATCGCGACAAGCAGGGCAAGCTCGAGATGGCCGACCGCGGCAGCATCTTCCTCGACGAAATCGGCGAGATGACGCTGCGGATGCAGGGCCTCCTGCTCCGGTTCATGGAGACCGGTGAGCTGCAGAAGGTCGGTGCGGACCGGATTGCCGGACGAGTCAATGTCCGCGTCATTGCGGCGACCAACCGCAACCTGCGCGACATGATCACCGAAGGGACCTTCCGCGAGGACCTGTTCTATCGGCTCAACGTCATCCACCTGGTCGTGCCGCCGTTGAGGGAGCGCCGCGAGGACATCCCGGCACTCATCGACTACTTCATGAACCGGTTCACGCGGAACAACGGCCACCCGGTCAAGTTCATCTCGCCAGAAGCGAACAAGCTGATGTGCGACTATTCCTGGCCCGGCAACGTCCGCGAGCTGGAGAACGTCATCGAGCGCCTGGTTGTCACGGGTCGCTCGGAATCCGTGATGCCGGAAACCCTGCCGATGGAGATCCGATCGCATCAGACGATTGGCCTTCGTCCGAAGAAGGAGCGCCGCCGGACCGTTGCGGACGATCTCTACAAGAAACTGACCGAGGAGCGGGAATCGTTCTGGACCGTTGTCTATCCTCTTTACATGCAGCGCGAAATCACGCGCGGCAACGTGCGCGACCTGGTGCGCAAAGGCCTCGAGGACGCGCGTGGTAATTACAAGATCGTCGCAAAACTCTTCAACATGGAGTCGCGCGACTACAAGCGGTTTCTGAATTTCCTGCGCAAGCACGATTGCCAGTTGCCGTTCAAGGAATACCGGCAGTGAATACACGTACACGGAACAAGGTGATCTGGGGTTACAAGGCCGCCTCGCAACGGTTCGCTTTGGCGAGGGTGGCCGTTTGCCTCTTGGGAATTGGGACCATTGCGGACGCACAGGCTGTGGTTTCGCAGCTGGCGCCGGCAACCGCACCGACTGCGGCGGGCGTGGCTTTGCCGCCCGGGTACTTAATTGGACCTGAAGACGTTTTAACTATTGTGGTGTGGAGAGAGAAGGATATGTCGACCGACGCCGTCGTGCGGCCGGACGGCCAGATCTCAATCCCGCTTCTGAACGATCTTCAGGCCGCTGGTCTGACACCCGATCAGCTCAAGGCAACAATCGAGAAGGCGGCATCGAAGTACGTCGCCGAACCCAATGCGACCGTTATCGTCAAGGCGATCAACAGCCGCAAGGTTCACATCGTCGGGAACGTCATCAAGGGGGGGACCTTTCCACTGGCTGGAGACATGACCGTGCTTCAGCTGATCGCGCAAGCGGGTGGTCTCCAGGAGTGGGCGGATTCGAAGCACATCACCGTCATGCGGAAGGAAGATGGTAAGGACAGAGCGCTGTCTTTCAACTACAAGGATGTTGTGAAGCAGAAGAACATGCAGCAGAACGTCCTGCTGAAGCCAGGGGATACCGTCATCGTTCCGTAGTAACCACCAATGTTTGCCAGAAGGCTCTCTTCCTTCGTAGCCGGAGCGCTGCTCGTGGCTGGTTGTGTGCCCGTGGCGGCGCAGACGACGGGGTCCGCTCGTCCGTTTCATGGTGCGCTGTTTGGCCCGAAGCGTGCGGACAATTCGGCGCAGAACCTTGATTTTTCCTTGTTGGCAGTGGAAGCGTACGACGACAACATCTCTGCGTCACTCGGCGGCACCGTCGATCCGAATC
>JBKPNQ010000085.1:0-28604 GCA_046732715.1 Acidobacteriota bacterium
TTCCACATCCGCGCGCCGCCCGCCGCCTGAGGATCAGCGACGATCTGCCAATTGCCAACCGTCGCCGAAGCATTCTTCGCGTAGAGGACGATTTCGCCAGTTGGTGAAACGATAGGATCACCGGACGATGAGGTCGACACCGTAATGTGTCTGACATCCGACGCGACGTTGCCGGCGGCATCGTACGCCCGCGCCTCGATCGTGTGGCTGCCGTCGACGGACGCGACGGTCGAGCTCTTCTGATACGGCGCCGACGTCAGCGTCGCCGTGACGACGCTGTCCTCGAGAATCTCGACGCGTGCGACTCCGACGTCATCGCTCGCGGTCGCCGAGATCGTGAGCGATCCGTCCGTGATGTTTTGTCCTTCGGTCGGAGACATGAGCGAGACCGAAGGCGCGAGCACGTCTACTTTCGCAACCGGGCCGGGAAAGGGAAACTCCGTGATGAGGCCGTAATGATCGGATGGCGCCTCGTCGCCGGCCGGCACGACCCCGAACCGTGTGATCGAGACAGGCAGATAATTCGGGAGAGACCACGTGTAATCCGGCCGCTTCCACGCGTAGCCAACCGGCGACCCACATCCGACGCGGTTCGTCATGCCGGTGAAGCCTTCAGCGGTTCCGTGAAGGAGCAGCCACCCGTCAGTGTAGCCGGCGTCGCGCAACCGTTGAAGGCCAGCGTTGGTGGGGTTTTCACCGCAGGCAGCGGCGGTGCCTTCCCACGCATTCAGATCGCCAATCAGGATGTGGGGCGCCGTTCCCCCGGCCCGCTGGAGAAACGCCGCGGTCTGGCTGGCCTGACGATCGTAGCTTGTCGCCTTGTTCGTGCCCGATGAGTACCAGTGTGACGCGAACATGTTCATGGTCTGCGAACAGGCGCTGTCGAGGCACACCGGAATCCGGAGCACCCACATCGTGTCGGCAGGATTCGGATTGAGCGAGGTGTCGAGTTGCACCCAGTCTTCCGGTCCGGCGAATCCGTACTTGGCAACGATCGCGAGGCCGTTCCGCTCGCTCGTCTTCGACTTCCATCCCAGGACCTTTCGTACGTTTTCGGGTGATCCGCAGGTACTTGCCCACGATTCCGCGAGACCAAGCGCGACGACTTTCGGATCCCCGCCCACGCTGTTCATCAGGTGAGCCTGAACCAGTCCGGTTGCCCATCCGTTGATTGGCTGTGAGAAGTCCGTGCAGTTGGTGGTGTCGACGAAGTGTGCCGGATGACCGGCCATCGCGGGTTCACCCTTCCCCGACTGGATGTTGAACCATGCGACCTTGAATGTGGGCGTTGCCTGCGCGAAAGCCCGGTCGGAAACCAGTGTGGAAACGAGGACGGTAAGAACGACGAGCGCGCGCGCAAGCGTACAGACTTTCACCGTCATGGGGAGCCTCGGTCTTTCTCGCGCGCCTGGCCTCAGTGGGCCGCGCGATGCGCAGGTTGTGTTGATTTCCCGGTGGCCCGGGTCACCTCATGCGTGGCAAGTGGGGTGCCATGGCTCAGGTTGACAAAACGCGCAATTCCCCGAATGTCTCTCCAGTTGAGCTCGGCGACCTCATCCTTTATTTAGCAACGATTTCGGTACGCCAATAACGAATTTGAAATTCTGCTGAGGTAGTGTGCGCAGATGCCGAGTCTGCCGGCTAACACTTCTGTCGTTCGGCTACAGAACTGTTGAGCCGTGGAAAAATTACAAACAGCTCAGTCGTAGGAATGAACAGAATTCATGCGCGCTGTTTGACGTTAGTCGATTAAATGACATTTCTACAGTGGGTTAGCGGGGCTGGCGAGATGGTTGCGGGGCGGGCAGCGTTCCAACTTCATCCTTTAACCCCGTGGGAGATGTCCTTGCGCCTCAGTCGTTTCACGAGTGTCCTCGTCTGTCTCATCTGTTTTGGGTTCGCCGCGCAGTCCTCAGCGGCCACGCGTCATGTCTGTGCAAGCGGGTGCGAATACACCAACTTGCAAACCGCCATTGACGCCGCGTCGCCAGGCGACACCATCCTGCTGCGGGCTGGAGAAACGTTCGTCGGTCCATTCATCCTGAGAGCCAAGCCTTCATCGACCTCGTGGATCACAATCCGATCGGACGCATCCGACGCCGTGCTGCCGGGCGATGGCGTCCGGCTGATTCCTTCGGGAAAGCCGAATGCGAATACGTCGCGTTCGCTGCTCCCGCGCCTTGTCGGACAGGGTGGCGCGCTCAAAACCACGCCGGTCGTTCGCACCGATCCCGGCGCGCACCATTACCTTCTCAAGTTTCTGGAGGTGGACGGGGCTGCGAACCTCGGCTTCGAAACCCTGATCGCGCTGGGCTCCGATACGACTTCTACACCGCCCCACGATTTGGTTGTCGATCGCGTGTACGCCCACGGCGATCAGTACAAGGGGATGAAGCGCGGCATCGCGCTCAACGGTCAACGGACGGATGTTCTGAACAGCTACATCTCCGACATCAAGGCAGTGAACGCCGACGCGCAGGCGATCAATGGGTACAACGGGGCGGGCCCGTTTCGAATCATCAACAACTACCTGGAAGGGGCGGGGGAGAACCTCCTTTTTGGCGGCTCGGACCCGGCAATCTCGCAGCTCGTTCCGTCCAACATCGAGGTGCGACACAACCACTTCTATAAACCGCTCGCGTGGCAGAAGGCCATCCTCGCGCCGCCCGCTTCGCCCCGCGTGAGTTCTACCAGCGGATCGGGAAGCCTCGCCTCCGGGACGCACTATTTCAAGGTCGTGGCGCTGATGTACACCGACACGCGCACGGCGGTGTCGGCGCCATCCACCGAAGTGTCAGCCTCGTCAAGCGGGAGCAAGGCAGTCACACTCACCTGGTCCGCTGTTCCGGGGGCCGACAAATATCGGATCTACCGGGGCACATCGGCGGGTAATGAGTCGAAGTACCTCGAGACCGCGTCGGCATCGACGACGTTCAGCTATACGGGCGCATCGGAGAAATCCGGGACGCCAGCATCCAGCGGAACGCAATGGACCGTGAAGAATATCTTCGAGCTGAAAAATGCTGAGCACGTAACGGTCGATGGCAACATCTTTGAGAACATCTGGGAGGCCGGACAGTACGGGTACGCTCTCGTGTTGACGCCGCGAAATCAGAACGGCACCGCTGCATGGGTTCGGTTGCGCGACATTACCATCTCGAACAACATCGTGCGGCATGCGTCCGGTGTCCTCCAGCTTGCGGGTTACGACGTAAACAGCCCGACGCAGCAGACCCAGGGTGTCACGCTTCGCAACAACCTTTTCTACGACATCGATCCCAAGAAATGGGGAGGAAGCGCAAAGGTGTTCCTGATCGGTGATGCTCCCGCGAACATCGTGATCGATCACAACACCATCATTGATACGAACTCGTCGGTCGTGTACGCCTACGGATCGAACACCATCACCGGGTTCGTCTACACGAACAATATTTCCCCGCACGGCACCTACGGCATCATGGGAGAAAACGGCCGGCCGGGACAGTACACCATCGACAAGTTCTTCCCGAGCAGCAACATCACCTACAACGTCCTTGCCGGCGGGCCCGCCTCCAGCTATCCGAAGCCAAACGCCTTTCCCACGATGACTCAGTGGTACGCATCGTTCGTCGATCTCAACGGCAATGATTACCGACTGAATACCTCGAGCGTCTTCTACAGCGCGGGGGCAGGCGGGGGAGTTCCCGGCGCCAATATTGGCACGGTGAACGTCGCCGTCGCGGGAGTGGAACTGGGCCTGCCTCCCACCGATCCCGGATCTTCCGATCCACCGCCGCCGACGAATGTTCCGCCGGTGGCTCGGCCGGGAGGACCGTATTCGGTGAGCGTCGGCGCGCCGATGAGCGCGGACGGCAGCGCCTCCACCGACGCCGACGGAACGATCGTCGCCTACCGGTGGACGTGGGGAGACGAAATCGTCGTCGACGCGGGAGATGTTCCCGCCACCGATATCAAGGGCACACGCTGGACGCGCATCCAGGACAGCGGCGCATCCAAGGGCGTGGCGCTTCGCAACCCCGATCGTGGCGAGGCGAAGCTCGCAACGGCTGCGGCGTCACCATCGAGCTATGTCGATGTCCGCTTTTACGCGGCGGCCGGCGTGCCCTATCACTTGTGGTTCAGGATGCGCGCCGACAACGATGCTTACACCAACGACTCGATGTTCGTGCAATTCAGCGGCGCAGTCGATGCCCAAGGGCGCGCCGTGAATCGGATCGGCACGACAAGCGCCGACATCGCGTTTCTCGAAGAGGGCAGCGGGGCGGGCCTCTCAGGTTGGGGATGGAACGACGATGCCTACGGGACTCTCGCCGCGCCAGTGTATTTCGCCACTTCCGGCCTGCAGACGATGCGGCTGCAGCAGCGTGAGGACGGCGTTATCTGGGATCAACTGGTGGTGAGTTCTCACACCTATTTGACCAAGCGGCCGGGGACGACAAAGGCCGACGTGACCATCGTGGCAGACCCCGGCAGCACGAGCATGGTGTCGTCCCACAGCTACGCGGTGGCTGGCCAGTTTCCGCTGGTGCTCACCGTCGTCGATAACGACGGAGCCTCCGCCACGGCTGCGACAACGGTGACGGTTCGATGAGGCCGGCGGCTGAGCCGGACGCAATCTGCGAGGCTTCACTCGAGTCCAGATGTGGGTAGTCTGTTTCCCGATCGGACGATATGGGTGAGCACCCATTGCACCATCAAATGGCCGATCGATCGCTGTGACCAAGAGCGTGATGGAACAGCCCCGAAAAGCTGATTGAATCGCGGGCGCGGGCGATACCGTTTTTGGCAGCCTCGTTGCACCGCCGCGCGGCGTGCATTCCGCGGCCGGGCTCGCCGCAGCCTTGGAGACAGTGGCGAGTCTCAATGTGCTCGCCGTTCTCGAGGCTACCAGGCTGAGCGGTGTCGCACGCAACTCGCTCGAGTACGGACGGGTCGCTCGGCTTGGAATCGGTGGCGTCCACGTAAACCTTGCGTTCGCGTTGATTCGCCGCTGTTTCCGCCACGTGCCGGACGCTGACACGATCTATACGCAGGCGGCCGCCAATGGCATCCCGGTAGACGTCCTGATCGAGCGGCACCGATACGACTCGCGCCTCGTCGACAATCTCCGCCGGCTCGTTCACGCGCGCCGGCCGCACATCATCGAGACCCACCACGTCAAATCCCATTGCCTCATGGCCTTGAGCGGCTTGTGGCGGCACTACACGTGGGTGGCGTTCCATCACGGGTATACACAAACCGATGCGAAGGTGCGCGCGTACAATCAGGTCGATCGGTGGTCGCTTCGGCACGCGACGCATGTCGTGACGATGAATCGGCCATTTGCCGACGTCCTTGCCGCACGCGGCATCGCGTCCTCCCGGGTCACGGTCGTGCATAACGGCGCCCGCCCCGAGGCGTTTGCGCCTACCGTCATCGGCGGGCTCCGGCGCAGCCTTGGATTGAACGATCAGGATCGCGTCGTCCTCACCGTCGGCCGTCTGTCGCATGAGAAGGGCCACTCGGACTTGATTCGCGCGCTGTCATCGTGCCACGCGTCGACCCGCCTCGTGATCGTTGGCGATGGGCCGGAACGGAGGGGCCTCGAGCGCCTGGCGCGAACACAGCGAGTTGGGGGATCGGTGATTTTTGCTGGCATGACGTCCGAAGTTGGTCCCTTCTACGCGATGGCTGACGTCTTTGCCCTGCCCTCGTTGAGTGAGGGCTCGCCCTGCGCGCTGCTCGAGGCGATGGCGTGTGGGGTGCCCGTTGTCGCGACACGAGTCGGCGGCGTGCCGGAAATCGCAGCCGACGGCCGGAACGCGCTCCTGGTGCCGCCAAGAGATCCAGCGGCGCTTGGGCACGCCATCGGTCGACTGTTGGCTGATCCAATACTCGGCGCGCGCCTCGGCTCCGCCGCGCGCGCACGCGTGCTCGCGCACTACACTCCCGAACAGCGCGCAACCACGCTGAGCCACTTGTATGCCTCGCTCACAGGCCTGAGCCACCGACCGGATCCACGCGAGAACCGGTAGAACCCTGTAGAACCTGATCGTTCCTGATAGATGCGGTAGACTGCCGTTCGGGCCGATGATCCTTACCCTTGAAGTCACGCAGCCTCAGGCGGCGACGCTCGGCAGCAGCAGCCGGAAGGTGTTTTCCAGCGAAGGCGGAACGATCGGTCGCGCCAGCAGCAGCGACTGGATCCTTTCGCATCGGAAAGTATCCGGCCGCCATGCGGTGATCACGTGTCAGGAGGGAGTCTTCTATATCGTCGACGACTCCAGCGCCAACGGTGTCTTCATCAACTCCACGAAGAACCGCCTGATTCCCGGAAAGCGGTACGCGCTGAAGTCGGGCGATCGAATCATCATCGATCCGTACGAGATCGACGTGTCAATCTCGAGCGACCAGGCCGCCGACGCGCGCCGCCCCTTCGCGGATTTCGCCGACTCTGGGCTCAGCGAGCACGATCAGAACCCGTTCGAGCCGTCGGACCCGTTTGCACCTCACGGCATCCGCACGCCAAGGCCGATGCCCTTTACGCCGCCGTCGAAGCCAACACCCGTCGGCGAGGTGGTGCCGCTCGAGGAGCTCGATCCGTTGAAGCTGCTCGGAGGCAAGGCGAAGCCGGTGCCAGCCGAGCCAGTGCGGTCCGCCAAGGATCTGGAAAACAGCCCGCTCCTTTCCGGGCACTATCAGCCGCCGGCAATAGAGACGCCGCCCCCGACGATTCATCCCGCGGCACCCGGGGCGCCCGTGGATCCGTTTCAGATTCCGGCCGACTACGATCCGCTCCGCCCGGACGAAGCCGAGGAGCCGTGGTTGCCACCTCAACCGGTGGCACAGACGGCGCCGCCGCCCACTCCCGCGCCGGCACCGCGTCGGCCGACGCCGGCGCCGCTGCCGACGCCACCGCCGGTCCCAGTACCGGACGCCAGTCAACCGGAACCCAGAAAAACGCCCGCGCCTGAACCACCGCCGCCTTCGTCCGCGCCAACTTCGGATCCAGGACTCGTGGCAGTGCTGGAGGGAGCCGGGCTGCAGCGCGCGCCCGTGACCGTCGAGTTCGCCCGCAACTTCGGTCAAATCTTCCGCGTGGTGGTCGAGGGGGTTATGGATGTCCTCCGGGCTCGGCAGCAGATCAAAGACGAGTTCCGGATGCGCCTGACCCAGTTCAGGCCGGCCGATAACAACCCGCTCAAGTTCTCGGCCAACGTCGACGACGCGCTGCACAACCTGTTGGTCAAACGCAACGCCGCGTACCTCGAACCGGTGGCCGCTTTCGAAGACGCGTTCGACGATTTGCGCGACCACCAGATCGCCATGTTGGCGGGGATGCGCGTGGCGTTTGAGTCGATGCTGACGCACTTCCAGCCGGATCAACTGCAAGAGCACTTCGATCGTCAGTTGAAGCGTAGCGCGCTCTCCAGCATGACCGCCCGCCTTCACTACTGGGACCTGTTTCGCGATCGTCACGAGGAGCTCACCAAAGATCCCGAGGCGACCTTCCGACGTCTGTTCGGCGAGGAGTTTGCCAAGGCCTACGAGGAGCAGCTGCGACGCCTCAAGGCCGACCGCCGCAATGCCGCCGCGGCACCCCGATCGTCTGAGACCTAATCTGGTATAGATTAGTTGACCCTTATTGAACGAGATCCGGGGGGCGCGACACTGCCTGCGGCCTCCACGATTGGTGCGAATGTCTGTTTCCAACAAAGTCGTCTGGTCCGAGGGACTGTTTCTTCAGCCGCAGCACTTCCAGCAGCAGGATCGCTACGTCGAGCGCTACGTCGAGACTCGGTGTCACGCCCTCACCGGGCATAGTTGGGGCTTCACAGAGATCGAGATCGAGCGCGACTTTCTGACGATTGGGAAGTTCGGGCTGAAGCGCCTTGCCGGTGTGTTTCCAGACGGGACGCCGTTTCAGCTGCCCGACGACGCGCCGCTTCCGGCGCCGATCGACGTGGGCGGCAATGTGCGCGATCGGATCGTCTACCTGGCGATTCCGCTTCGCCGCAGCGGCGAGCGCGACGTCGAGCGAGCGAGCGAGAGCAACGGTCTCGTCCGCCACGAGGTCCGCGAGCTGCAGGTGCGTGACGCAACCTCGGACAGCGGAAACACGGCGCTCGTCGAGGTGGCCTCGCTTCGGACCCAGTTGCTGTTCGAAAGCGACCTGACCCCGGCGTACGCGACGGTTCCGCTGGCGCACATCGTGGAATGCCGCGCCGACAAGCAGGTGGTGCTGGAAGATCGCTTCATTCCGACGGTCCTGCACGTTCGGGCGGCGACACGGCTGGCGTCGATCACGACCGAGCTGCTCGGACTGCTCCATCAGCGCGGTGACGCGTTGAGCGGACGCGTGATGGCGACGGGCAGGGGCGCCGCCGCGGAATTCGCTGACTTTCTGATGTTGCAGACGATTAATCGCTACGAGCCGCTGTTCGCGCATTACGCGGACGCGGGCGCGCTCCACCCGGAGGCGCTGTACGAAGCGTGCCTGGCGGCAGCGGGCGAGCTGACGACGTTCACGACCACCGGCAAACGGCCGCCGAGGTTTCCCGGCTATCGTCATGAGCAGCTGCGTGAATCATTCGATCCCGTGGTCGCGTCGCTGCGCCAGTCGCTCAGCGTCGTCCTGGAGCAGAACGCCATTTCGATTCCGCTCGAATCCAAGAAGTTCGGGATCAGCGTGGCGATTATCGCCGACCGATCGTTGTACACCACCGCGGTGTTCATCCTCGCGGCCCGCGCCGATATTCCTGCCGAAGAGTTGCGGCGCCGTTTCCCGGCGCAGCTGAAGATCGGGCCGGTCGAAAAGATTCGCGACCTGGTCACCCTTCAATTGCCGGGTGTTCCAGTCGCGGCCGTGCCGGTGGCGCCGAGACAGATTCCGTTTCACGCCGGGTTCGCCTATTTCGAACTCGATCAAAGCAGCGACTTGTGGGAGCAGATGAAAACGTCGGGTGGTCTCGCCTTGCACATCGCCGGCGAGTTTCCCGGCCTGACGATGGAATTCTGGGCCATTCGCAGCTGAGTCAGGACTCGTCATGGTCGAGCGCGATCCCTTCAACACCCCCGACGGTACGCGGCTGAGGCCGCGTCCCGGCGCCGGCAAACGCGGCTGGGGAGAGGCGCCGGTCCGTCAGCCCGAGCCGTCGTTTGTCGAGTCCGAACCCATTCCGGACGAAGCACGGGAGTTGCTCGGTATCGGCCTGAACCCGCTCGTCCAGGCCGCCAGTCCGCTGCTGCTGCTCGCCGGGCAGTTGCGCGGCTCGGTCACTCCGATGGATGTCGAGGGACTGAGGCACCTGGCGCTGGAAGAAATCCGACGGTTCGAAGGGCACGCTCGTGCCGCGGGCATTCAAAACGAGATCGTGATTGCGGCGCGCTACGTTCTGTGCGCCGGACTCGACGAGGCCGTCCTCTCGACGCCGTGGGGCGCCCAGAGCGACTGGTCGCAGCATCCGCTCCTGGTCGCGTTGCACCGCGAAGCATGGGGCGGTGAAAAGTTCTTCGAGATGCTCGATCGCATCTCGCAGGATCCCGCGCGTCACCTCGATCTCATGGAGCTCCAGTACCTCTGTCTGGCTTTCGGGTTCAACGGCAAGTACCACGTCGCGGATCGCGGGTTTGAAAAGCTGGCGTCGATCCAGCAGGAGCTCTATCGCAAGATCCGCAGTCAACGCAGCGCTCCGCCCTCTGAACTGTCGCTGCACTGGCGCGGGCTCGAGGATCGACGGAATCCGTTGATTCGTTATGTTCCGTGGTGGGTCGTTGGCGTTGCCGCCCTCGCGATCCTGGCCATGGTCTTCACGGTGTACTACACGCGACTCGCGAACTACTCGGCGCCGGTTCACGCCGAGCTGGCGGGGATCGGACTCGAAGCGTTCTCGCAGCCGGCAGCGGTGCCGATCAGAGGGCCCAGCCTCAAAAAGCTCCTGGCACCTGACGAGGCGGCCGGCACGATGAAGGTGGACGAGGAGAACGGCCGTACCGAGGTGACGCTGCTCGCGGCGGATCTGTTCGCGTCCGGCAGCGCAACGGTCAATCCGGCGCACTACCAGACGCTGCAGCACCTCGCCAGCGCGCTGAACCAGGTACCTGGCCGGGTGCTGGTCGAGGGTCATACGGACGATCAAGCGATCCGTTCGTTTGTCTATCGCGACAATTTCGAGCTGTCGCGCGAGCGCGCGCGCAGCGTCGTCAAAATCCTGGAGCTTGGCATGGAGAACCGCGCGAGGATGACATGGACCGGCGTCGGTTCGACGAAGCCGCTTTACCAGCCGGCGTCCGATCCGGCAAATCGCGCCCGCAATCGGCGCGTGGAGATCATTCATATCGGCGGACTCTGACATATGGACGATCCGATCCCACTCTGGTGGTAACCAGCCATGCTTGGATTTGTAAGACGCCGCGCGTTTCTCACCTTCCTCGGCTTCGTGCTGCTGGCGGTCTTCATCTGGTACGCGGGACCATATTTTTCGTTTGCGGACTACAGCCCGCTCGAATCAGTCAACGCCCGAATCTTCTTGTTTCTCGCGATTGTCGTCGTCTGGGCCGGGTGGAAGGCCTGGAAACGGCTGCGCGCCATGCAGGCCGGCGACCGTCTCGTCGCGGCGGTCGTCCGACAGGCGTCGCCGCGAGAAGAACGGCCGAGCGCCGAGGCCGTGCAACTGCGCGAGCGATTCGAGACTGGCGTCGCCACGCTGAAGCAATCGCGCAAGGGCGGTCACAGCCTCTACGACCTGCCGTGGTACATCATCATCGGCGCTCCCGGCTCCGGCAAAACGACGGCGCTGCTCAACTCGGGGCTGAAGTTTCCGCTCGAACAGCGAATGGGCAAAGGCGCGTTGCGGGGCGTCGGCGGTACGCGCAACTGCGACTGGTGGTTCACAGACGAGGCGATCTTTCTCGACACGGCCGGCCGGTACACGACCCAGGATTCCGATGCCGAGTCCGACGCCGCCGGCTGGTCGGAATTCCTGGCGCTGCTCAAGAAGTACCGCACCCGCCGACCGCTCAACGGCATCATCCTGACCATCAGTGCGCATGACCTCATGACGCAGGGGGCGCATGGGCGCGAGATCCACGTCGAGGCGGCACGCCGCCGACTGAACGAGGTCTACCAGCAACTGAACATTCAGCTGCCGGTGTATGTGATGGTGACCAAATGCGACCTGGTCGCCGGCTTCATGGAGTATTTCGACGACCTGACGCAGGAAGGCCGCGCGCAGGTCTGGGGCGTGACGTTTCCCTACGACCAGACGCTCAGCGGCGAAGCAACGCAGGGCTTCCCGGTGGAGTTCGACCAGTTGATGGCGCGGTTGAACGCGCGCGTGTTCGCGCGCGTCGAAGAGGATCGCGACGTCCGGCGCCGATCGAGGGTTTTTGCGTTCCCGCAGCAGATGGCGGCGTTACGTGACGCCCTCGGCCAGTTCATCGCTGAGGTGTTCACGTCAACCCGCCTCGATCAGCAGATCCTGCTGCGCGGCGTCTACCTGACCAGCGGCACGCAGGAGGGGACGCCGATCGATCGGCTGATCGGCTCAATCGGTCGGCGCTACGGCGTCGCGCCAGAGGTGGTAGCCCCGCCAACCGGACGTGGCAAGGCCTACTTCGTCGAGCGTCTCCTCAAGGAGGTGATGCTCGGAGAGTCTGGGCTGGCGGGCGTGAACCGCCGTCTCGAGCTGAAAAAGGCGGCGCTTCAGCTCGGTGCCTACGCCGCGATGGCGGTCATCGCGGTGCTCGGGATCATCGCCTTCAGCATCAGCTACAGCCGGAACCGCACCTACATCGACGAGACCGCACAGGCGCTGGAGAAGTTGAAGGAGGTGCCCGGCGTCGCCGCGGCATCGTCGCCCGAAGCGCTCCTGCCGAGGCTCGACGCGGTGCGCGGCGTCGTCGACGTGGCCAATCGTTATCGTGACGATGCGCCGTGGTCGATGCGCTGGGGGCTCTTTCAAGGGAACTCGATCGGCAACGCCGCTCGTGACGCGTACGTGCACGAGCTCGACGCCACGCTGCTGCCGCGTGTCGCGGCAAGGATTGAGGAGCGGCTCATCGAGTACGGCTCGCAGCCGGAAAAGCTGTACGAGTACTTGAAGGCCTATCTCATGATGGGGGACCCGAAGTTCCTGAAAAAGGATCACCTGCAGTTTGTCGCCAATCTTGAATGGAACGCCGCGGACAACGCCAACCCTGACACCGCCGCGGCGCTCTCGAAGCATTTCCAGAGCCTGCTGGAGTATGGAGATACGCTCCCGCCAATGGCGATGAAGGAAACACTCGTGTCGCAGGCGAGGAACAGCATCAAGCAGGCCTCGATCCCGGCACTGATTTATTCGCGCCTCAAGCGCGAGTATCACGAAGACACTGCCCGGCAGGTCCACCTCGATCTGGCTGCGGGGATTGGCGCCGACAAGGTGCTGAGACGGAGAGGTACCAGCCTGTCGCAACCGGTTCCGAGTTTCTTCACCAAGGCGCTGTTTCCCGACGTGACGACCAAACTCGTGCCGGATCTGGTCAAGGGATTCGCGGCCGACGACTGGGTGTGGGGCGACGGCGGATCCGTCTCGCGCAGCGCGTTGAAGCTGGGTGGTGACGTTGTCGACTTGTACGAGCAGGACTACATCAAGACGTGGGACGGAATTCTGAGCGACGTTCAGCTCGCGCCGTTTGGCAGTCCGGCCGAGACCGCCGATGCGCTAGCGGTCCTGTCGACACCGACCTCACCGCTGAAAGGATTGCTCGCGACCGTCAGCGATAACACGCTGCTGGTTCAGGCCGGCCCGCCACCACCCGCGACTGGCGCCGCCGGTGCGGCGGAAGCGGCGAAGAAGGCTCTGAAGGACAAATTCGGGCAAGCGACCAGCAGCGCGTTCGGGGGATTGTTTGGCGAGGGCGGGAAGGCCTCGCGTACGCCAGGCGTGCTCGTCACCGCCCACTTCCAGCCGATTCACCGGTTGATGATGGGCGATCCTCCTCCGATCGACAACATTCTGGCGCGGCTCGGGCAGGTCGAGCAGCAGCTCAGGGTGCTCCTGAAAGCCGGGCGTCTTGAAGCCCTCTCGGATCCACAACTCAAGGAGATGCTCCGGTCGTTACAGCAGGAGGCCGCAGGCCTGCCACCCGTGATTCAGTCGCTGGCGGGTCAGGTCGAGGACAAGGCGGAGGGCACGGTCGTAGCCGGTGCCGCCAGCGAGGTCGAAACGCTGTTTCAGCGCGAAGTGCATCGTGACTGCACGCAGATCGTGACCGGCCGCTACCCATTTACGCCGAACGTGAACTCGGATATCCCGCTGCGCGACTTCGCCACCCTGTTTGGCTACAACACCGGGTATGACAAGTTCTTCAGGGAGAATCTCGAGCCCCTCGTCGATCGATCGCAGTCGCCATGGACCTGGAAATCCGGAGCAGTCAAGCAGGCGCCCCGCGGAATCCTGGATCAGTTCGAACGCGCGCAGCGGATTCGCGACATTTTCTTCAAGCGATCCGGCGAGCTGGAGTTGAAGTTCTTTTTGACCGTTGCCGAAGTCGACCCCTCTTCGATCAGGTTCGTCCTCGATATCGACGGCAACAAGGCCGAATACAAGCCGCAGGCCCCACCCAACGTCGCCGTCTGGCCTGGAACGACTCCCACCACGGCGTCGGTGACCTGGTACGAGCGGTTCGGCGGGCAGCCGCGCATGCCATTTACAGGAACCTGGGCGTGGTTCCGTCTCCTCGACGCCGCTCAACAGCAACGAGAAAACGACACCCGTACGGCTTTTACATTCGAGATGCCCGGACACCGTGCGCGGGTTATCGTCGAGGCATCGAGCCTCATCAACAACCCGTTCAGCAGCCGGGACTGGCGACAGTTCTCGTGTCAGTACTAAACCGGGGGGCTTCGCCCCTCGGACTCCCCTGCACGCGCCCTTGCTCGCCGCTTCGACGGCTGGCTCCGGTCGCGTCGCTCGCTCGCGGCGCTGTTATCGGCGACCGCATGGTTCTTGCGTCAGTACTAGTAGCGCCTCGCAAACCGAAACGCCGTTGGCGCGAAGTGGCCGAGGCACCCTGCGAGGGAGCATCGCGAGCGAGCCATGCGAACGGAGCGAACCGGCAAAGCGGCTCGCGAGAGAGCGTGTGGGGAATCAGATTCGAAATGAATCAGCGGGGCGTTCCTATCGGTAAGGCGCCGTGGACGTAGGGCTGTACGGGAAGCTGCCGAGTCACGGCGATTTTCTGCGCCGCCGCACGTCCGACGCGTTCGTGAGCGCGTGGGATGGCTGGTTGCAGGACTGCATGACGGCAAGCCGCACGTCGCTCGGGGATCGCTGGCTTGATGTGTACCTGACGAGTCCGGTCTGGCGTTTCGCCGCAGAGGGAGGCGCATGCGGCCCGGTTCCGGTGATCGGGGTTGTGGTCCCAAGCGTCGATCGCGTCGGACGGTACTTTCCTCTGACGATCGTCGCCGAACTCCCGCCGGACACGAAACTCCCACGGATCGGTGCATTGACGGCGTTCTTCACGCAGGCCGAGCGCCTGATCATCGAAACGCTGGAAGCGGAATACGTGGACTTCGAAGTGTTCGACCAGCATGTCACCCATCTTGCGGATCATCTCGCGTTCATCGGCGTGCCTCAGCCCGTCGTGCTCGATCGATCCGCGGTGTCGATCCTCGATGGCGATTCGGTCGGCTACTGGCAATTGCCGATCGGCGCTGCGGAAGATCTCGGCACGGCATTCGAGCAGCTGATGCTTCAGCGGCTCTCGGCGGCGTACGACCCGTTGATGCTGTGGTGCACCGATGGCTCGTCCGTCGTCGAGCCGAGCTGGCTGGTCGTCCGTGGACTTCCCCATCCCGACACGTTCGTCGCGCTGCTCGACGGATCCTGGGCGCAGCATCGGTGGCGGCCGGTGCTTGCGCGCGTGGACCGGCCCGGCGCTGACGAGCCGCTCGTGCAGGAGCGCCGATTGAGTTTTCGATCGGCCGCAGCCAGCGACGTCGGTCGCGTTCGCCACGTCAATCAGGATTCATTCATTGAACGCACCGAGGTGGGGTTGTGGGCGGTGGCCGACGGACTGGGAGGACACAGCGACGGCGAGCACGCGAGCCGAATGGTGTGTGATGCGCTGGCCGACCTGACGCCCAGCAGCTTCGAGGAGACCATTGACGCGGTCCGCGCGCGGATGCAGGAGGTCAACGATCACCTGCTGCTCGCGGCGACGCGGTCGCTTCTGGGTGAGCGCAGCGGCAGCACGGTCGTCGCGCTGATCGCGAGAGGAAGCAGGTGCGCGATTCTCTGGGCGGGAGACAGCCGGGTCTACCGCTGGCGGACCGGCCGCCTGGAACAATTGACGACGGATCACAGTCCCGCGTCGTTGCCCGGCGGTCCGACACAGTCCAATGCCGTAACTAGGGCAGTGGGGGCGCAGTCCACACTGGATCTCGACTTGTGTTCTGAGCAGGTCCGGCCGGGCGACCGGTTCCTGCTGTGTTCCGACGGCCTGACCCGGGCCGTGCCGGAACCTCAGATCAAGGAGCTGGTGGAGAGTCCCGACATCCGGAACGCGGTCGCGAGCCTCGTCAGCGCCACGCTCGCGGCCGGTGCGCCGGACAATGTCACGGCGCTCTTGGTCGAAGCATTCGAGTTCGCCTAAGGCGTTTTAGGTAGTAGACTTCCCGGCGAAAACCGGTAGAATGCGACACCTGCCGCAACCGACCGAGGCCGTCTCAATCCGAGGGGGCCGCCGTCTGAGTGGAGACCGAACAAGGGCCGCGGAATGAGTCCTTTATCGAGTCAGACATTGCTGGAGCCGATCTCGGCCGACGCGCCCTGCGGCGAAAGCCTCGAAGATACGCAGCTGCTGGCTTCGTTTGACACATTCAGGGTCTTCGGCCAGCGACACGGGCTCGATCCTCCGCCGCCGTGGGCGGATATCAAGAGCCGGGCGCTCGAGGCGCTGGCGAAGAGCAAAGACCTTCGCGTGCTGGCATTTCTGGGCAGTGCTGCCCTGAGGACCGACGGGTTTACGGCGTTTGCCGAAACGCTGACCGTCGCCTCGAAATGGCTGGAGATGTACTGGAATCCGGTCTTTCCCGTTGTATCTGAAGATGCGATTCTCCGACGGAACGCCTTGAACTGTTTTGCCGACCCGATGGGCGTCGTCGACGGGCTTCGGCGACTACCCCTTGTCACCAGCCGGGTCCACGGTAATTATGGGCTGCGCGATATCGACATCGCGACCGGGCAGATTCCGGCGAAGGAGGGGGAGCCGCACCCGACTGAAGATCAGATTAACGGCGCGTTTGGCGCAATGCCAGTCGACGAGTTAGTGGCCTTGCACGCCAGCTCTGCCGCGGCGGTTGCGGCGCTCAAGAGCATCGATCGTCAGATGCGCGAGGCGGCGGGTTCAGAGGCGACGCCGGAGTTTGATGGGTTGTCGACGCAACTGGTGAAAATAGAACGGTTCCTTGCTTCACAGTTGGCGTTGCGCCCCGGTCATGAGGTCGCGTCGTCTGAAGGAGGAGCGTCGGCTGCAGGAGGAGCGTCGACTGAAGGAGGCGGCCAGTTACGAGGTGGCGTGATCGGCTCTCGTCAAGACGCCATCGCCGCGCTCGATGCGGTGGCTGATTTCTTTCGTCGTACGGAGCCTTCCAGTCCCATCCCGCTCTTCTTGGCGCGGGCGAAACGGCTGGTGTCGAAGGATTTTCTCGAGGTGTTGGCGGATATCGCGCCCGACGCGGTCGCGCAGGCACGCGTGGCGGGCGGTTTGAGGGACGGCGAGTAGCCGGCAACGGGCTCTTGCCAGGAGGTGTGTCGTGGCAAAGGCGAGCAGTCAGAAATTCATCGCGCGCAATCGCGCGCCGCGCGTGCAGATCGAGTACGACGTGGAATTGTACGGCGCCGAGAAAAAGATCCAGCTGCCGTTCGTCATGGGCGTCCTCGCGGATCTCTCCGGCAAGCCGACCGAGCCGCTGCCGCCGGTGGCCGACCGCAAGTTCCTGGACATCGACGTCGACAACTTCGACAGCCGCATGAAGGCGCTCAAGCCCAGGGCCGCGTTTCAGGTTCCCAACACCCTGACCGGCGAAGGCAACATCAACGTCGAGCTGACGTTCGAGAGCATGGACGACTTCTCGCCGGCAGCGGTGGCTCGCAAGGTGGACGCGTTGAGCAAGCTCCTCGAGGCGAGGCAACAACTCGCCAACCTGATTACGTATATGGATGGCAAGACCGGAGCCGAGGAGCTGGTCAGCCAGCTGCTGCAGGATCCGACGCTACTCAAAACGCTTGCGTCCAGTAAGAATCCGTCCGAAGAACCCGAATCCTGATGTCTATTGACGGCAACCCGCGAGCGGAGAACAGTAATGGCTGACCCTAAATCCCAGCAGGACCCGCAGGCGCAGACCGGGACTGTTGAAGTCACCGAATTTGACTCCTTGCTGCGCAAGGAATTCAAGCCAAAGACCGACGAAGCGAAGGAAGCGGTTGAGCGGGCCGTCCGGACGCTCGCGGAGCAAGCGCTTTCGCAGACGAAACTGATCAGCTCCGACGTCGTCAAATCGATCGAGGCGATGATCGCTCAGCTCGATAAGAAACTGACCGAACAGATCAATCTGATCCTGCACAACGAGGACTTCCAGAAGCTCGAGGGAGCCTGGCGCGGGCTTCATTATCTCGTCAACAACACCGAGACCGACGAGATGCTCAAGATTCGCTTCATGAATATCAGCAAGCAGGATCTGGGAAAAACCCTGAAGCGCTTCAAGGGTACCGCCTGGGATCAGAGCCCGCTCTTCAAGAAGGTCTACGAAGCTGAATACGGGCAGTTCGGCGGCGAGCCCTTCGGCTGCATGGTCGGGGACTACTATTTCGATCAGACCCCGCCGGATGTGGAACTGCTGGGGGAAATGTCGAAAGTGGCGGCAGCGGCGCACGCGCCGTTCATTGCCGGCGCCTCGCCAACGGTCATGCAGATGGCGACCTGGCAGGAACTGGCCAATCCGCGCGACCTCACCAAGATCTTCACGACACCCGAGTACGCCGGGTGGCGTTCGCTTCGCGAATCCGAAGACTCGCGATATATCGGCCTCGCGATGCCGCGCTACCTCGCACGCCTGCCGTATGGGGCGAAGACGAGCCCAGTCGAGGAATTCGACTTCGAGGAAGATACCGGCGCGGCCGACCACAGTCGGTACACATGGGCGAATGCCGCCTATGCCATGGCGACCAACATCAATCGGTCGTTCAAGCTATACGGGTGGTGCTCGCGGATTCGTGGCGTCGAATCCGGCGGCGCGGTCGAGGGCCTGCCGACGCACACGTTCCCGACCGACGACGGCGGCGTCGACATGAAGTGCCCGACCGAGATCGCGATCAGCGACCGGCGCGAGGCGGAACTGGCCAAGAACGGATTCATGCCGCTGATCCACCGCAAGAATTCTGACTTTGCCGCGTTCATCGGCGCGCAGTCTCTGCAGAAGCCGTTCGAATACGACGATCCCGACGCCACCGCGAACGCGAACCTGTCGGCGCGGCTGCCGTACATGTTTGCCTGCTGCCGGTTCGCTCACTACTTGAAGTGCATCGTCCGCGACAAGATCGGGTCGTTCAAAGAGCGCGACGACATGCAGGTCTGGCTGCAGCGCTGGATCATGAACTACGTCGACGGTGACCCCGCGCATTCGTCTGAGACGACCAAGGCGCAGAAACCGCTGGCCGCGGCGGAAGTGCAGGTCGAGGAGGTCGAAGGAAATCCAGGATACTACTCCGCGAAATTCTTCTTGCGCCCGCACTACCAGCTGGAGGGATTGACGGTATCGCTGCGACTGGTTTCCAAACTCCCCTCGGCGAAAGCGAGTTAGGACAGAGACCTATCTCATAAAGGCGCCGGCGCCAAAAACAGCGCCGCGAGCGAGCGCTGCGAGCGAGTCACGCGACCGGAGCGAGCCGTCGAAGCGGCGAGCGAGGGCGCGTGTAGCGGAGTCCGAGGGGCGAAGCCCCTCGGTTAAGAGAGTGACAAGGGCAATCGACGCGCGACAGGAGCTTCGTTATGGCATCTGACATCTTTGCAAAGATCGGCGACATCAAGGGAGAATCGCTCGACGACAAGCACAAGGGAGAGATCGAGATTCTCTCATGGTCCTGGGGCGTGACGCAGAGCGGCACCATGGCCCACGGCGGCGGCGGCGGTGAAGGCAAGGCGAACTTCAACGACTTCAACTTCACGCACCACATCGACAAGGCGTCACCGGTTCTGTTGAAGGCCTGCGCCACTGGCGAGCACATCAAGGAAGCCACGGTTACCGTCCGCAAGGCCGGCAAGGGGCAGCAGGAATTCCTGATCATCAAGATGAACGACATCATCATTACCGGCGTGGCTCCCAGCGGCGCGGGCGACGGTGCGGCGACCGCGGAACACGTGGCGCTTCAGTTTGCGAAGGTCGATCTGGAGTACAAGCCCCAGAAGCAGGATGGATCGCTCGATGCGGGCGTGCATTTCAAATACGACATCAAAGGCAACAAGGAAGGCTAAGCCTTCCGGCGCGGGATTCGCACGCCGCCTCGTCCAGCCTGGGACGGCGTGCACTCCGCATCGCTGACGCGTTGACTCCCTAGAACGAAAGGCCTCGACCGTGAGTCCCCCTTCGAGCGGCGGTATCGGCGACATGTTCCTGATGGTCAAGGGTGCACAGCACGGCCTGATCAAGGGAGAAGCGCAGGATGCTCAGCACAAAGGCGAGATCGAAGTCCTGAGCTGGTCATGGGGCATGCAGGGCAAGGCCAGTCTCGGTGGTGGCGCAGCGACCGGAAAGGCCACGATGCACGATCTCAAGATCGTCAAGCGAGTCGACAGCGCCTCGACCGCGTTGATGCTCGCGCTGCGAACGAACGAACCTATTCAAAAAGCGGTGCTGACGCTTCGGAAAGCGGGCAAGACCCAGCTCGAGTACATGAAGGTCACGATCGAGCAGGGGCGGGTCATGTCACTGTCGATTGACGGCGGCGACGCCACGGGCACCGCTGAGGTCGTCGAGCGGGTGACCTTCTCGTTCAACAAGATCGAGGTCGAGTACGTGCCTCAGGGCAAGGACGGACAGCCCCAGGGAAGCATGACATTCGCCGATCAGTGGAGCGACCACCCATAGCCGTGATCTTTTGGTCCGACGTTTCTCTCAGGATGTCACACGATGAGCCTCGCCGATGTCGCCGAACAGAGTCTGAAGTACGGCGATCCCGCCGCGGCACTGGCGCAGCTGCAGGAGCAGGTGCGAGCCAAGCCGGCTGATCCGAAACTCCGAATCTTCCTCTTTCAATTACTCTGCGTCCTCGGTCAGTGGGATCGTGCGCTCAACCAGTTGAAGGTCGCCTCAGGCCTCGACCCGAGCGCGCTGGCGATGGAGCAGATCTACGGCGGCGCCGTTCAGTGCGAGGCCATTCGCAGCGAGGTATTCAAGGGCACCAAGTCTCCTCTGATCTTCGGTGAGCCCGAACAATGGCTTGCGTTCCTGATTGAATCGCTCCTGCTGGATGGCCGCGGATCACGCGAGCAATCGCAAGAAATGCGAGCCCGCGCGTTTGACGAAGCGCCTGCCTCACCCGGCACAATCAACGACACGCCATTCGAGTGGATTGCCGATGCGGATTCCCGTCTCGGTCCAGTTCTGGAAGCGGTTATCAACGGGCGATATTACTGGGTACCCTTCGCGAGGCTCACCAAGATCCAGATTGAACCGCCGGAAGACCTGCGCGATATCGTCTGGATGCCAGCGCACCTGGACTTCGAGAACGGCGGCGAGGCCGTCGCGTTGATTCCGACCCGGTATCCGGGATCGGAAAGCGCATCGGATGGTTTGGTCGCGCTCGCCCGCAAGACCGTCTGGGAGGAGGTGAGCGCGGACGTCCATCGCGGTCTCGGTCAGCGGGTCCTCGCCACCGACAGTGATGAGACGCCGCTCATGGAGGTGCGCACGATCACGTTGAATGGCGGCTCCGGGGTCGATCAGCATGCCTGAGCAGAAGCCGCCGGCGGACCGGCTGCAGCCGGCCTTGCTCGATCGGCTCACCGACGATCTGCCCGATACCAAGCACGAGCCGATCGAAGCGAGGGTGCTGTCGAAGCGCCGGCTGCGCCAATCGGTGCTCAGGGATCTCGCCTGGCTGTTCAACGCTACCCGGCTCGAAACCAGCGAAGAGTTGGCGTCCGCGCCGTACGTGCGAAGCTCGGTCGTGAACTTTGGTCTGCCGCCGCTGTCCGGCAAGGGCGTTTCATCACTGGATGCGACCGATCTGACGCGCGCGATCCGCGAAGCCGTGCTGAATTTCGAACCGCGCATCCTGCCGTCCACGCTGCGCGTGACCACGATGCTGGAGCCGGGGCAGCTCGATCACCACAACGTCATCGGCGTGCAGATTCACGGAGAGCTGTGGGCGCAGCCCGTGCCGCTCGAGTTCCTCGTGCGAACCGAATTCGATCTCGAGACCGGCAAGGTCCGCATCGACGATCTGGTTTCCTCGCGGGTGGAGTAATGGATCCCCGGCTCCTCCGTTACTACAACCTGGAGTTGCAGCACCTCCGGGAGACCGGCGCCGAGTTCGCCCAGCAGTTTCCGAAGGTCGCGTCGCGGCTCGGCATGCACGGGCTGGAGGTCGACGACCCGTACGTCGAGCGTCTTCTCGAAGGCGTCGGGTTCCTGGCCGCGCGCGTCCACCTCAAGCTCGACGCCGAGTTTCCGCGCTTCACTCAGGCGCTTCTCGAGATCGTCTATCCGCACTACCTCGCGCCCACGCCCTCGATGCTCGTGGCCCAGCTGCGTCCCGATTTGAATGACCCCAATCTCGCGTCCGGTCCGCGGGTGCCGCGCGCGACCATGATGAGCGCCACGGCGAGCTCAGACGAGGCGACGAGTTGCGAGTTTCAGACGGCTCACGACGTGACGCTCTGGCCGATCGAAGTCGCGTCGGCCACGTATTTCCCGTTCGCACCTGACCTGCCGCTCAACGCTCTGCCCGTCGCTCAGCGCATTCGCGGTGGTTTACGAATCCGACTGAGAAGCACTGCCGGACTGAAGTTCAACCAGCTCCCGACTGACCGTCTGTGCTTCTACCTGACGGGGCGGGACGACGTGGCGAACAAGCTGTATGAGCTCTGTCTGGCGGCCGCCATTGGCGTGCTGGTCGTGCCGGCGGACAAGGGCGCCACGAAGTGGCACGAGTTTCTGCCAGCGTCATCGGTCCAGCCGGTCGGGTTCGACGACGACCAGGCACTCTTGCCGGCAACCCTTCGGTCGTTTCAGGGCTATCGCCTCCTGCAGGAGTATTTTTCGTTTCCGCAGCGCTATCGGTTCGTGGAGGTCGCGGGGCTGGCCAAAGCGCTCAAGCGCGTCGATGCTGATCAGGTGGAAGTGGTCATCCTGCTCGGGCGAGGTGACGCGACGCTCGAGAGTACCGTTGACGGTTCCAACCTCGCGCTATTCTGCACACCGGCCGTCAATCTCTTTTCCAAGCGGGCGGATCGCATTCACGTCGGCGACAGCGCCTACGAGTACCACGTGGTGGTGGAGCGAACCAGGCCACTGGATTTCGAGGTCTACGCCGTCACCGATGTCGTCGGCCACGGGATCGGCACTGACAGTGAACAGCGCTTCCTGCCGCTGTATGCGGCCTACACGAGCGATCAGGCCCATCATCAGTCCGCGTACTACACGACCCGGCGAGAACCGAGGCTCGTTTCCGACACGGAAAAACGGCGTGGGCCTCGTTCGAGTTATATCGGCAGCGAGGTGTTCCTGTCGCTGGTGGATCCGGTTCACGCGCCGTTCGCCGGCGATCTGCGCCAGCTCTCGGTGCAAACGCTATGCACGAACCGTGACCTCGTCCTGCAGATGCCCAAGGGCGCGGGGATGACGGATCTGATGCTCGACGTGGCCGCACCGGTGACGAGCATCCGAGTGATTGCCGGACCGAGTCGCCCGTACGCGCCGCTCGCCGATGGCGCGATCGCCTGGCGCGCCATCAGTCATCTGTCGCTCAACTATCTGTCGCTGGTGGAGTCGACGCCGGAACAGGGCGCGGCCGCGCTCCGTGATCTGCTGATGCTGTACGCACCCGAGGCTGATGTCAGCGCCCGACGCCAGATTGAAGGTCTGCGGTCGACGTCGGTACGCCGCGTCGTCAGGCGCCTTCACGGCCCGGGGCCGCTCGCGTTCGGCCGCGGGCTGGAGATCACCGTGCTCGTCGAAGAATTGGCGTTCGAGGGAGGCAGCGCGTTCCTGCTCGGCGCGGTGCTCGATCAGTATTTCGCCCGTCACGTCTCGATCAATTCGTTTACCGAAACTGTGCTGCGGTCTGGAAGCCGGGGAGAGATCAATCGATGGACCCCGCATTGGGGCGCGAGGCCGACACTGTAGATTTTTTCGCCGAACTGGCGCGGACGCCGTATCGTCTTGACTTCTATCAGACGCTGCGGAGGCTCGAGTGTCTGTACGGTCACAAGCCACGCTGGGGCCGCGCGCTGCGCCCTGTCGACGAGCCGGTGCGCCTCGGCCAGGATCCCGATCTGGCGTTCGCGCCGTCGGCGTTGTCGTCGTTCGAGGCGGCGGATGGTGCGATCCCTCGACTCCAGGTGCGCCTCTACGGGTTGTTCGGGCCGAACGGCCCACTCCCGATGCACCTCACCGAGTACGCGCGTGAGCGGCTTCGCCACCACGGCGACGCCACGCTTTGCCGCTTTCTCGACATCTTCCATCACCGGTTCATCGCCTTGTTCTATCGTGCGTGGGCGCAGGCGCAGCCGCACGTCAACTACGATCGGCCGAAGGACGATCGCTTTGCCGTCTATGTTGGGGCATTTCTCGGCATCGCTCCGGAGACGATGCGATCCCGCGACACGCTGCCGGATCTGGCGAAATTCTTCCACGTCGGCGCGCTCATTCGGCAGGTTCGGAACAGCGAAGGCCTGGCCCGCATCCTCCAGCACTTCTTCCGCGTCCCGGTGCAGATCGAGCAGTTCGTCGGTCACTGGATGCTCCTGGGTCCGCGCGAACGGACCTATCTCGGCAGGGAGGGCGCCGTGCTTGGCCGCGGCGCGGTCGCGGGCGGGCTCGTCTGGGATCGTCAGCACAAGTTTCGAGTGCAGCTCGGACCGCTTACGCTCGATCAGTACGAAAGCTTTTTGCCCGGCGGGTCCTCCTTGCGAAAGCTGGTGGACTGGGTTCGACTCTATTTGTGCTTCGAGCTCGATTGGGATCTCCGCCTGGTACTCAAGCATGATGAAGTCCCGCCGATGGTGCTCGGTCGCGACGGACAACTGGGCTGGACGACCTGGCTCGGTCAGCGTCGGAGCCGAGCGCCTGCCGCCGACTTGTGTCTGGATGCAGAAGCCAGAGTAGGACTACAGGGAGTGCCCGCTGTATGAGTGAAATCAGCCGGTCGGCGTTGTTCGGCAAGCTCAATTCGATCGCCTACAAGGCGATTGAAGGGGCGACGGTGTTTTGCAAACTGCGCGGCAATCCGTACGTGGAGCTGGTGCACTGGCTGCAGCAGATCGTCGAGAGCCCGGACTCCGATCTTCACCGCATCATTCGACATTTCGAGATCGACGCGTCGCGACTGGCGAAGGACATCACCGATTCGCTCGATCGGCTGCCGCGCGGCGCGACCTCCATCTCAGACTTCTCGCCCCACGTTGAAAGCGCGGTCGAACGCGGCTGGATCTACGCCACGCTGATGTTCGGCGAACCGCGCGTCCGCACCGGCCACCTCATGGTCGGGATCCTGAAAACGTCATCGTTGCGCAATGCCGCGATGGCGATCTCGCGTCAGTTCGAGCGCATCAAGGCTGACACGCTGACGGACGAGTTCTCGACGATTGTCAAGGGCTCGCCGGAAGACAAACTCGGGGCGACGGACGGATCGACGATCGCGGCGCCGGGCGAGGCGAGCGACGCCATGGCCCCGGCTCAGATGGGCAAGCAGGAAGCGCTCAAGCGGTACGCGACGAACCTGACCGAGCGAGCGAGAAAGGGAGAAATCGATCCGGTCACCGGCCGTGACGAGGAGATCCGCCAGATTGTCGACATCCTGATGCGGCGGCGCCAGAACAATCCGATTTTGACCGGCGAAGCGGGCGTGGGAAAGACGGCGGTCGTCGAGGGTTTCGCGCTTCGGCTGGCGCAAGGCGATGTGCCGCCTCCGCTGAAGGACGTCTCGCTCTACACGCTCGATATCGGCCTGTTGCAGGCCGGAGCGAGCATGAAGGGGGAATTCGAGAATCGCCTTCGCCAGGTGATCGACGAGGTGCAGGCCTCGCCAAAGCCGATCATCCTGTTTGTCGACGAGGCCCATACCTTGATCGGTGCC
This sequence comes from Acidobacteriota bacterium, assembly GCA_046732715.1. Classification (GTDB taxonomy): domain Bacteria; phylum Acidobacteriota; class Vicinamibacteria; order Vicinamibacterales; family 2-12-FULL-66-21; genus JALZOC01. The sequence goes on from JBKPNQ010000085.1 coordinate 25,326, forward strand.
GGAGGCGCCGCGGGGACGGGTGACGCCGCGAACCTGCTGAAGCCGGCGCTGGCCCGCGGCACGCTGCGGACCGTCGCCGCCACGACCTGGGCCGAATACAAGAGACACATCGAAAAGGATCCGGCGCTGACGCGCCGATTCCAGGTGGTGCAGGTTCCGGAACCCACCGAGGAGAAGGCCATCCTCATGGTGCGCGGCGTCGCGTCGGTTCTGGAGAAGCACCATCGGGTGCAGGTGCTGGACGAAGCGCTCGAGGCCGCGGTTCGCCTCTCCCATCGCTACATTCCAGCGCGGCAGTTGCCCGACAAGGCAGTCAGCCTGCTTGATACCAGTTGCGCGCGTGTCGCGATCAGCCAGCATGGAGTGCCCGCCGACCTCGAAGATTGCCGGAGGACGATTGAAGCGCTGAAGACGGAACTCGAGATCATCGGACGCGAGGAAGCGGTCGGCATCAATACCGTCGAACGCCGGAAAACGGCAGAAGAAAAACTCGCGGCAAGCGAACAGCGCCGCGCGGGGTTGGAGGAGCGTTGGAAGGCTGAGAAGGAACTGGTCGACAACATCCTGTCGATCCGCGCAAAGCTGCGCAAGGGAAGTGAACCCGTCGAAGGAACGGGCAGCAAGCTGGAGCAAGCTGCCGATGCGCGCAAGGCCGATACGCCGCCACCCGAGGAGCCGCTCACCCCGGAACAGCGAAGTGCGCTCTTGACTGAACTGACCGGTCTTCAGACGAAGCTGAAAGATCTGCAAGGCGAGTCGCCGCTGATTCTGCCAAGCGTGGACGAGCAGGCCGTCGCCTCGGTCGTTCAGGACTGGACCGGGGTTCCAGTCGGCCGGATGGTGAAGAACGAGATCGAAACGGTGCTGAACCTGGCCGAGACGCTGAACCAGCGCGTGATCGGTCAGCGGCACGGGCTCGAGATGATTGGCCGGCGGATCCAGACGTCGCGCGCCAAACTCGACAATCCGAACAAGCCGATCGGCGTCTTCATGCTCTGCGGTCCGTCCGGCGTCGGCAAAACAGAAACGGCGCTGACGCTGGCCGAGGCGCTCTACGGCGGCGAGCAGAACGTCATCACCATTAACATGAGCGAGTTTCAGGAGGCGCACACGGTTTCGACGCTGAAGGGCTCGCCTCCGGGCTATGTTGGCTACGGTGAAGGAGGCGTGTTGACGGAGGCAGTTCGTCGTCGTCCGTACAGCGTCGTCCTGCTCGACGAGGTCGAGAAGGCGCATTCGGACGTTCACGAGCTGTTCTTCCAGGTCTTCGACAAAGGCTGGATGGAAGACGGCGAAGGCCGGCGCATCGACTTCCGGAACACCATCATCCTGCTCACGTCGAACGTGGGTACCGATCTGATCATGGGCATGTGCAAGGACCCGGAGCTGATGCCAGATCCTGAAGGCATCGCCAAGGCACTGCGCGACCCGTTGCTGAAGAAGTTCCCGGCGGCGCTGCTTGGCCGGCTCGTGGTGATCCCGTACTACCCGTTGAGCGAGACCATGCTCGCCAACATCGTGCGCCTGCAGCTTGGGCGAATTGCGAAGCGGGTCAACGAACATCACAGGATTCCTTTTACTTACGAGGATGACGCGGTGAAGTTGATTGTCAGCCGGTGCACCGAGGTCGAAAGCGGCGGCCGTATGATCGACGCGATTCTCACCAACACGGTACTGCCGGCAATCAGCCGCGAATTCCTGTCGCGGACGATGGCGGGCGCGGCGCTCAACGGCGTACGGCTGGCGGTCGCGAACGGAGATTTTTCGTATCAATTCGACTAACGGCGGCGAGCCCTAAGGCGGTTGAACACGGTATGGCGGAGACACCGACGACCGATCGACCGGTGAGTCTCGAGGAAGCGGTCGGGATCGCGATCCAGCTGCAGCAGAACGAGCAGTGGGTTGCGGCCGGCGATCTGTACCGCCAGATCCTGGAAGTCGCGCCTGACTATGCCGACGCGCTGCATTATTACGGCGTGCTCTCGCATCAGGAGGGCAACAGCGAGAAAGCGGTCGAGTTGATCGAACGCAGCCTCCAGCTCGAGCCCAATCGCGCCGACTGGCACAGCAATCTGGCGATCGTGCGGCGCGATCGTCTCGAGCTCGATGCCGCAATCGCGGCGTGTCGACGTGCCATCGTGCTCGATCCGGAACACGCCAACGCTCACAACAACCTGGGAGTGCTGCTGAAGACGCAGGGTCACGTGGTCGAGGCCGAAGCCGCGTATCGAACCGCCGTCCGGGTGAACCCTCAGCATTCAGACGCCTACACGAATCTTGGCATCCTGCTGAACAGCCAGAAGCGCATTCACGAAGCGGTCGTCTGCTTCTGCAAAGTGATCACGTTCAGACCCAAGCACCCTGAGGCCCGGCGACTGCTCGCGCTCGCGCACTGCACGCTTGGCGAGGTCGATGAAGCGGTCGGCGTCTTTGAAGAGTGGCTCAAGGAGGAACCGAATCATCCGATTGCCCTGCACATGCTGGCGGCATGCTCGGGACGCGGCGTTCCCGCGCGTGCATCGAACGGTTTCATCGAGCAGACGTTCGACAGCTTCGCGGGCAGCTTCGACGCCAAGCTGGCCAAGCTGTTTTATCGCGCGCCGGCACTGGTGGCCGAGATGCTGGCGCAATCCGGCATCGAGGCGGTGAAGAAGTACGACGTGCTCGACGCCGGCTGCGGAACCGGCCTGTGCGGTCCGCTCGTCGCCCCCTACGCGCGCCGGCTGGTGGGAGTAGACCTATCGGCCAGGATGATGGCGCAGGCAGGCGGCCGCGGCGTGTACGACGAGCTCGTCAAGAGCGAGCTCACGGAGTACTTGCGTCGCTCACCAACGTCCTTCGACGTGATAGTCTCGGCCGACACCCTCGTCTACTTTGGACCGCTCGAGGATGTGACCCAGGCTGCCGCCGCAGCGCTTCGGCCTGGCGGGCGATTGATCTTCACCGTCGAGGAAGCCGACGAGGAGCAGGCGCCGGCGGGGCACGGTATCAGCCTGCACGGGCGTTACTTTCACACACGGCGCTACGTCGAACGCGTGCTCACGCAGGCCAATCTGGAGCCCGAGATGGGTTCGGCGCAGTTGCGCCTCGAGGCCGGTGATCCGGTGCGCGGGCTGGTTGTCCGCGGCACGAAGCGACCAGGCGCCCGAGACGGAGCGGTATGATACCGTCGAGACCGCGCGAGATGGCCTTCTGTAGTGCTGCCTATCGTCTCGAAACGATGGAGCCGCCAATTCTGCGTCGCGAGGCGGTGTGCCCGTTCAGGGCCTCGCCGTGACG
>JBKPNQ010000086.1:0-8414 GCA_046732715.1 Acidobacteriota bacterium
GTCTCCATCACTGCTGGTGCGTAGCGCTGCAGCCGTTGCGCTCGTGCTGTTCGCGCTGCCGGCGGTTGACGTGTCGGCACAACCGGCGCGGCCCACGGTTGGCATCGCCTTCGGCGGCGGCAGCGCGCGCGGGATCGCGCACATCGGCATCGTGCAGTGGTTCGAGGAGAACCACATCCCCATCGACACCGCGGCTGGCACCAGCATGGGCGGCCTGATCGGCGGCGCCTTCGCCACCGGGATGTCCGCCGCCGAATTGCGCACGTTCGTGAACTCGATCGACTGGGACACGCTGTTCGGCGCCTCCAGCTTTCCGTTCAAGAATCTGCGTCGCAAGGAGGACGCACGGAGCTATCCATCGCGACTCGAGTTCGGCGTCAAGCGGGGAATTGTTCCACCGACGTCGCTGAATGATGGCCAGCAGGTCGATCTGCTCCTGGCAAGGCTGACCGCGCCGTACTACGCGCTTCGCAGCTTCGACGATCTGCCGACACCCTTCAGGGTCGTGGCCGTCGATCTGCGAGCCGGCGAAAAGGTCGTCCTCGACAGCGGGTCGCTTGCGACCGCGCTTCGATCGACGATGTCGTTGCCGGCAGTGTTTCCCCCGGTGGATCGCGACGGAAAGGTCCTTGTAGACGGCGGGGCGCTCGACAACATTCCCGCGGACGTGGTCAGGGAACAGCACCCGACCGTCGTCATTGCCGTGAGCGTCGGCTATGCGCCGACGAACACCGTGAATTATTCGCTGTTCGGACTCCTCGGGCAGAGCGTCGACGCGATGATGAAGGCATCGACCGAGGCGGCGCTGAAACACGCCGATATGACGATCGCCGTCAACGTCGAGGGGTTTGGCTCGCTCGACTGGCGCCGGACCGACGAGCTCATCGCGCGCGGCTATCAGGCCGCCGAGGGGCACCGCGACGAGCTGCTCAAGTATCGGGTGTCCGACGAGCAATGGCAGGCGTGGCTCGCACAGCGTCAGAGCCGGCGGAAGAGCGACCTGCCCCAGCCCGCGTTTCTGAAAACCGATGGGTTCACCAGGGTTGACGCGGCGTTCGTCGAGCACACGCTCTCGCCTCATCTGAACGCCGCCATCGACATTCCGCGGCTCGAGTACGACCTGTCGGCCATGTCCGGTCTCGATCGGTATCAGTCGGTAACATGGCAGCTGGTGGACGAAGGCGGTCGGACGGGTCTCCTGGTCCGTGCCAGTCCGAAGGTGTACGCGCCGCCGTTTCTGATGCTCGGCCTGAACATCGAGAACACGACGTCCGAGGACTTTCGCGTACGGCTCGCGGCGCGCTATCTGACGTTCGACAAGCTCGGGTCCGGTTCCGAGCTGCGGCTCGACGGCGCGGTTGGCGCCGATCCGAACATTGCCGCCGCCTTGTACAACCCAATCGGCGGGTCACGGCTGTTCGTCAGGTCGCTCGCCGGTGCCAGGATGCAGACGTTTGGGATCGTCAACGAGGGATCGATCATCGCCGAGTATCGCGAGCAACGGCTCGGCGCGGGAGCTCAGTTTGGTGTGAATCTCGCTCGCACGTCGGAGGTGGCGGGCGGTTTTGGCGCCACCTATCTGAATGATGATGTGCGTGCCGGGGATCCGGGACTTCCTGAATTAGCCGGCAACGAAGTGAGCGGCGACCTGCATTGGGTGCTCGATACGCAAGACAGCCCGGTGTTGCCGTCGCGTGGCACGCGCGCCGTGGCTCACTTGAACCACATCTTCGACGCGCCCGAGATCCCGGACTTTCCACGGACGAACAAGGGCCTGACGCAATTCGAGCTATACGCCTCGACGTTCCACAGTCTCAGCGCGCGTAACCGCGTGTTTGCCGTCTTCGCCGGCGGGACGTCGTTCGACGGTCGCCCGCTGCCGACGGATCAGTTCACGCTGGGTTACCCCTACTTGCTCGATGCTTTTGGCGTCGGCGAACGCCGAGGGGATCACTACGCTGTGCTGACGCTCGGGACCGCCAGACGAGTCACCCGTCTGCCCGATTTTCTTGGCGGTTCAGTGTTCGCGAACCTCTGGTTCCAGAACGGCGCGGCGTTCAATTCCAACCAAAACGCGGACATCAATTCGCAACTGGGACTGGGGATAGTGGCGGACACGCTGGTTGGGCCGGTACTCATCGGCACCAGCTTCGGCTTTGACGGCGCGTTCCGTCTGCTGTTTGGCGTCGGCCGGATCTTCAGGTAGGGAGAGGCCGATCTTCGAGGAGTGGCATGCAGAAACGTGTCGAAGGGTCCGCAGCTGAGCGCCCGAGGCAATGGGCGGCGACCGTCATTGTCTTCATGGTTGCGATGCTGTTCGTCAACCGATTCGCCGATGCGCAGCAGCCGCCGCCGATGTGTCCTTGCCCCCCGGCGCCGGCTGCGCCGCCCGTCTGGACCGGCAGCGCCGGTTTCGGCCTGTCAATGAATCGTGGGAATACCGACACGACGAACGTCAACCTGTCGTTCGAGGCCACCCGGGATCCGAAGCAGAAGGACATCTGGAAGATGCAGGCGCTGTACATGCGAGGCGATAGCAACGGCGAGGCGACTGCCGATCGATTCTTCGCACAGGCCCGCTACCAGCGCAACCTGACCGCTCATGTGTTTGCGCTTGGTGAGCTGCCGTATCTGCGCGATCGCTTCAAGAGCATCGACTATCTCATCGCGCCGAGCGGCGGCATCGGGTACAAGGTCGTCGCCACCGATCGCACGACGCTTTCCGGGGACGGAGGCCTCGGGGTGAAGTGGGAGAAGAATCCCGGACTCGACGTCGACACCTCGGCGGTGGTGACGTCGGGAGACGATTTCGAATTCAAGCTCTCTCCGACCTCGTCGATCACACAGTCGTTCAAAGCGCTGTGGGATGCCGACGATTGGGGTGACGCGTTGTACACCTTTTCCGCCGGCGTCGCGGCGGCCCTGACAACGCGGAGTCAGTTGAAGATCACCATCCTCGATGCGTACGCGACCGAGCCACCGACAGCGGACGTGAAGAAGAACGACGTCGCCGTGCTCGCGGCGGTGGTCTACAAGTTCTGATATGGTCTAGAGCGCCCGAAACGGACCAGCTCAGCTGAGCGGACGGCAACCCACGGCCGCCACGTCATGTCGTGGATATACGCGCAAGTCTCAGCTAGGTTGGAGGTTATGTGGTCGCTCGACTCCGAAATCGTGCGGCAGCTCGTACGCGCGCGCGAGGGTGGCCTTGCAGCAACAGACCCCAACGCGCGAATGGCCCCCTGATCGTCGAAGAGTCGCGCGAAGAATTGCTCGTCGTGCCGGAGTGGCCGAACGGCACCATCACGGCCTACACGATGCCTGTAGCGGAAGACAGTAAGTAAGTCCTTTAGGTCCAGTCTCTTAGTTTCCTGCCTCTAAAGTCTCGTTCGCGTCGCCCTAAGAGCAACCGGCTTCGTCGTCCCGTCGCCGCGACGGGTTGTGGTCCAACCACGTCCTACCGTGATCCTACCGGAATCCAACCCCATCACTCTGGCATCGCGTGGAAGAATCCACGGAATCGCGCGGGTCAACCGAGCGATTTGTTCTTGAGGAGTTTTCTGATGCCTCAATCTGCTTTTCGAACCGAACCGGTTCCCTCGCTGCCGCGGCCCTACCAGCCGGCCCGCGCCGACGAGGACGATCTCATCGTCGGCGTCAGCGACGCGATGCGCTATGTCATGTCGCGAATCGATCAAGTCGCTCCGACCGACGCCACCGTGCTTCTCTACGGAGAGACCGGCACCGGGAAGGAGCTCCTGGCCCGCGCCGTCCATCAGCGAAGCCCGAGACGAAACCACCCGTTTGTCGTCGTCAACTGCGCGGCGATGCCCGCGGCGCTGATGGAAAGCGAGTTGTTCGGCCGTGAGCGCGGCGCGTTCACGGGTGCACACACGTCGCAAATTGGCCGCTTCGAGCTTGCCAACCGCGGCACCATCTTCCTGGACGAGATCGGCGAACTTGCGCTCGAAGTGCAGCCGAAGCTGCTCCGTGTGCTGCAGGAAGGCCAGGTCGAACGCCTCGGCAGTCCACGGACCGTCGATGTTGACGTGCGCGTGATCGCGGCGACCAACCGCGATCTCTCGGAGGAAGTCCGGGAAAGCCGATTCCGGCGCGATCTTTTCTACCGTCTGAACGTCTTTCCGATCACCCTGCCCTCGCTCCGCCAGCATCGCGAAGATATCCCGGCGCTGGTGGATCACCTCGTCAGTCGTCTCGGCCGCGCGTTGAACCGCCCGATCGACACGATCCCGGACGATGTGATGACGGCGTTGCAGGCGCACGACTGGCCGGGCAACGTCCGCGAGCTCGAGAATGTCCTGCAGCGCGCGATCATTCTCTCTCGAGGGAATACGCTGGCCGCGGTCGACGCCGGTGTCTCGCCGATCGAGAGTATGACCGCTCCGGAGAGCGCAACGCTGACGGAAATCGAACGGCGTCATATTGTGCGCGTGCTCAGCGGCGCCAGGTGGCGAATCGAAGGAAGCGGCGGAGCGGCGCAGGTTCTCGGCCTGAAGCCGAGCACGCTGCGCAGCCGGATGATGAAGTTGGGAATCGCACGACCTCGCTGACGCCCGCACGTGAGCGCGTCCGTCCTGCCGCCGCGATGCCACCCGGCACCAGCGGCGGTCAGGGCGTCCGCAGCAGCCGCACGATGCGCGAATGGACCTCGTCGAAGACGATGACCGGTTCATCGCGCAGCAGGATTCGAATCCCCTTGAAGATCTGAAAGTCGCGTGAGTTGAAGAAGACGTCGGCGGTGTCGGCCGACTGCCATTCGGACAACATCGTGAATGCGTTCGGGTCGTCCGCATCCGCCATCAGGCGGCTGCGCGCGCACCCGGACGCGCCTCGCATCCGCCGGACCGTTTCGTCAGCAGCGCTGAGCACTTCGTCTCGCTTGTGAGGCTGGACCCGGAAACCGATCGACGCGAGAAGCATCCCGCGCGCGGAGCTGACAGGCGGAGACGTCATGTCGTCCTCGTGTTGACCGCGCACCCGTGCGCGGTCGGTTCCGAACCGATCGTGATCCACCGGACGACCGACGCCGTCAACCTGGACGGCCCGGAATAGGCCGCGCTGACCCAGCCGGTCAGACCGGAAGGGATAGGCGTACATTTCTTCCATAAGCACCAGCTCTCATCCATTCTTCGCAATCTTGCCGTCGGCATCCCCGCCCACCTGTGCTCGCCTGAACGCATACGTGCAACCGGTCTGCCGGAACCGTTGATGAGGGAATCGCGCGTCTGCAACGAATTGATGACGTCGTGTGACCGGCTGCCACGAAGGGTCGCGGGTCGGCTACGGTATTCCGCAGAAGCGTGGATGCGGAAATGAAAAGGCGCGAAATCGCACTTGACGATCAAGAGATGTGGCTGGCGCGCAGTTTGACCTTCTCCGAGCGCATGAATGACCGACGTCGCTTTGTTCTCGGACGGTCCATTGCGACTCCCGCGATTGTTGCCGGAATGACGTGCCGTGGCCGAAACGGGGCCGCATGAAGTTCATTGTCGCGGCGACGATCATGCTGCAGGTGCTGGCGGTGGGCATTGAAGCCGAGCCGTCCGGACTTCTGACCTGCGTGCGCCGTCCACTGTGGGTGGTACGGATCATCGGCGCCATGTTCATTGGCGTGCCGCTGCTGGCCGCCTTCCTGGTGAAGATCTCGAGCGCGCCGATCGGTGTGAAGGTTTCCATCATCCTGCTGGCTGTGGCTGCCGTTGCGCCGCTGCTTCCACGAAAACTCCTCAAGCTCGGCATCGACGCCGCGTTTGCCGACAGTCTGTCCGCGGTCACGATGGTGCTCGCCATTCCGCTCGTCCCCTTCACGGTGAGCGTGCTGGGTGCGATGTTCGGACGGGAAATGGTCGTGCCCCCGGCATCCGTGGCGAAGACGCTGGCGGAGACATTCCTGTTGCCGTTCGCGGTCGGCATGGCGTTGAGGGCGATGCTCGGCGACCGTGCGGTGCAACTTGGGGAGTGGGCCAACACGATCAGCAACATCGCGCTGGCCGGCATCGTGTTGCTACTGGTCGGCGCCCAGTTCGGGACCATCTTGCCGTTGCTGTGGCAGTCGCTGCCGCTGGTCGTGACGTTTGCGGTCGGCGCACTGCTCATCGGGCATGTGCTCGGGGGGCCGGATCCGCGCGAGCGGACGGCGCTCGCGATCGCGACCGTGACGAGACATCCCGGGCTGGCGCTCTTCATCGCCACGTCGAGCTTTCCGAATCTGCAGGTCCTGCCGCCGATTCTCTCGGTGATTATCGGATGTGCGATTGTGTCGATTCCGTACACCGCGTGGCGCAAGCGGATTCTTGCCGCGCAGCCGGGTCAGGGGCCGAGCGTGGTGAGTGCGCGCTAGACATCACGCGGTGGCACATGGCTTGAAACCGCGGGCTGGTATTGCCAGTGTCTCTTGCGAGCAAGGTCCGTTTCATCTGAGAAACGCCTTGCGGGCACACGAAAGGACGTGTATGCCACGACGAATCGGAGTCTTCATTGCCGCATTCATCCTCATCGCCGCATCGGTCTCTGCACAGGGCGTCGAGGCGAGCCTCAGCGTCGGCTACAGTGCGAGCGAGGGCGTCTCGACCTCGCGCGGACCGCTGCTCGGGCAGGCTTACGACCGGTTGAACGTCGTCAGCGGCGGGACCTTCAACTTCACCTTCGGAGTGTTCCTGTCGGAACGGGCGGAAGTGGAATTCCTGTATGGCCGGCAATCCTCGCGGCTCGATGCCGAAGGAGCGGGGCCGACATTGCAGGTCTCAGAGATGAACGTCAATCACTATATGGGCAACTTCGTCTACAACCTGGGCACCCACGACACGAAGGTCCGCCCGTACTTCTTTGGCGGCTTCGGCGCGACGAACTTCGCTTTCGGCAACAATCTCTTGACGGGATCGACCGGATCGATTCCCAACGACACGCAGCTTTCGACCAACTGGGGCGGCGGCGTCAAGATCATGTTCGCTCCCAATGTCGGTGCGAAGCTCGGGCTTCGTTGGACGCCGACGTACATGGGCAGCTCCACAGACGGGATCTGGTGCGATCCGTTCTACGGATGCTGGCCCATCGGCCAGCATCACAACGTCAATCAGTTCGAGACCGCAGGCGGGGTCGTTATCAAGTTCTGAGGAATTGCTGATTGTTGATTGCTGATTGCGACCAATCAGCAATCGACAATCAGCAATCGCCAATCTATTTGGCGGTGGCCGGTTCGATCGCGATCAGCGCCGCCTGCGTGAAGGTGATGTCAATCTTGTCGCCCGCCTTCACGCCCTCGATATTCTTCTTGTCCTCGATCTTTCGCGTGACGGTGCGGCCATCGGCGGTCTTGACCGTGATCGACGGTACTGCGGGATCGACAGCCACGACGTCGACCGTCGCCGTCATTTGCCGGGACATCTGTGCACCCGGCTTGGCCCCTGGTGTGCGGGACGCGCTCGCGGTGTCGTCCGGTTTGTTCGACGCCTGGCCCGCCTTGCGAACCTGAAACACCATCGACTCGTGATAGCGGACCTTGAGCTTGTCGCCGACCTTGACTTGATCGAAGCGCGTGACTTCCTTCGGCACATACATCGTGTCCTCGGTGCCGTCCTCGCTGCGGAGCGTGATGATGCGATTGGCGCTGTCGATCGCTTGAACCGTGGCGGTCGCGGTCGCCATCTCGCTCTTGGTCACGGTCTTTTGCGGTGAGGCGCTCAGTGCGAGGATTGCCGAAACACACACAACTGAAATCGAGTGCATACGTCCTCCTGCCCGCAGTGGCTGCAACCGGGGTGCCGAGATCTTCATAGGTGGTGGCGTCGATCGCGACGCGCGGGATGCGATCGAGTGGTCGCGCGACTCCATCTCCGCGGAAGTTACCGCGATGAGTCGTGGGATCGTCGGCAGGCCGCGGTCGCGGTCTGAGCGTCGCCGCGACAACCGATGGGTGGGCGCCGGAGCTGATTGACGGATTCGGTCCGTCGACCTAGTCGCTGAGGGAAACAGCGAACCGCCCGGCGTCGTTACAAAGAGTTAACTCGCAGGCTCGCATAAAAGTATGAAAAAACTGCAAGCAACACAAGAACTGCCCAATTTTCGTACGATTAACGATAAGGTGTGGCAGCTGTCTTATGCTAGAATCCCAGTCAAATCTCAGAAGGTCTCCGAAGGCACGGCCTTCGGCGGAGGGACCTTCTCCGGAGGGGTAACGATGTCCGGAGTTTCCCTGTCCCGGTTTGGTGTCGCCGGCCCGTGCTTCTCCCGTTGAGGAGCGATCCGTTCTCTCACGGAATGGCCCGAGCGCTCGATCGATGTTCCTACTTCGGTCGCGAATTCCCGCGGTCCATCGGATTCGCATGGTAAACGTCCCCACGGTTTTCGTTGTCGATGATGATCCGTCCGTGCGCACGGCCGTCGAACGGTTGCTC
>JBKPNQ010000087.1:0-11959 GCA_046732715.1 Acidobacteriota bacterium
AGTTATACGCTCGTAGCGGTCAACATCGGCGACGCCGATCAAACCGTTCCGTTCTGGTTCCCGATCGCCGGAAACTATGTCGAGGAACTGCACGGCGGAGTCCTCAATCTTCACGGAATCATGCCGCTGCAGGAAACGTCACTCTCGATCCCGTCACACTACGGCCGTATTTGGACCAGCGTGTGAAACGTCCGAGTGCCTTCCTGATCACGCCCCGACCGCCAGTTGCGGCTGGCAAACCGCCAGCGCGATGAGCAAGAGCGGTGATATTTTCGTCATGTCGCGTCTCTTCTGGCCGTTCGTAGCGAAGATCCGGCGTCGGCAGAACAGCCATTGTTCGAATCGCCCGGAGCAGGCCATCCACAGCCGACGGTCCGCATCCACTCGCGAGTCCGACGACAGACGCTAATAGAGGCCTGCCGTCCCCGCGGAACTCTGGGCATTCTGGGCGACACCGATCATGTCTGGATGAATCGTGCAGTGGTAAGCACCAGGCGCCGTGAGCGTCATCGGCTGACTGTACGCACCAGGAGCAATGTTCCCGGTGTCCAGTCCACGATCGTTGAGCAGCACGTGGTGCGTTTGCCTGTCCACGTTGTGCCAGACGACGGTGGACCCGGCAGGCACCGTGGCAGGATTCGGAGCGAACGAGCGGTCGCCATTCTCGGCCACGATGTTGATGACAATCGCGCCAGGCGGCGGGGTGTCACTGGTTGGAGCTGCCGGATTTGAATTGCCGTAACCGCCGCATGCCGTGACAACGAGTGTCGACGCGGCCAGACCGGCCGCAAAGAAAAACCTGTGCATGATGTTGATCCTTTCGATAATCAGCTGCCCGCCGCTGGCGTGGCCGCTACGCTCACAAGTGCCGCTTTCATCTGCCCGTGCCCGCTCCCGCAGAATAGGGAACAGGCGATGTCGTACCGCCAACGGTCCTCCGCTGTGCCCATCGCCATCACCTCGGCCAGTGCCGCCACGATGACGAGCGCACTGGAAAGTGGATCAGCAGGGGGTGGAGGCGACCGCTCACTGCCATGGGGAATAGACCGTGATCCCAGGCGAGCTATTCCCGGGAATGAAGTGGAACGGTTGCGGGTCTATAAGGTGAATCGATGCGTCCGCGAGTGTTCGAGGAAACCGTACTGCCGCACCTCGACGCGGCCTTCAACTACGCTCGCTGGCTCACCCGGAACGACATCGAGGCCGAGGATGTTGTCCAGGATGCCTGTGTGCGGGCGATGCGCTTCTTTTCGTCCTTACGAGACGATGATGCGCGTGCCTGGCTGTTCACGATCGTGCGAAATACGTGGTACAGCCGGGTGTCGCGGAGGGCACACATCGCGGTTGGGTCAGCGTTGAACGGTGGACAGGACCAATGGCCTGATCGTGCGCTCGATCCAGAGGAACGGCTGCTTCAGCAGCACACGGTCACTGTCGTCCGCGCAGCGCTCGAGCAACTGCCGGTCGATTTCCGCGAAGTGATCGTTCTTCGCGAGATCGAGGGCCTGTCCTACAAGGAGATCGCGGCGGTCGTCGGCGTGCCGATCGGCACGGTCATGTCGCGACTCGCTCGAGCACGCGACCGGCTGCAGGCGATACTGACGCTGGCCTCGCCCAAGGAGACACCCCGATGAGCTGCGAACTTGTAGAACGCGACCTCGACGCCTATCTGGATCGCGAGCTGGATGCGGAGTCCTCGGCAGCCGTTCGCGAGCACGTCAGGACATGCGCGGCGTGCCGTCGGCAGTTCGCTCAACGCGAAGCGTTGACGAGGCTCGTGCGGGGTGCACCGTATTACTCGGCTCCAGATCGTCTGCGGGCACGAGTGTTCGCTCAGTCCACCCGGTCCAACTCGATGCGTCGCGTCCTGACATGGGCAGCCGCAGCCGTGCTCGTCCTCTCACTTGGCGCCGGCATGACGCTGTGGCGGCCGGCATCAAGCCGCGGGAACGTGATCGCGAATGAAGTGGTCAGCGACCATGTGCGCTCCCTGATGGCGGATCACCTGTTCGATGTGCAGTCCACGGATCTGCATACGGTCAAGCCGTGGTTTCTGGGTAAGCTCGATTTCTCTCCGCCAGTGGTTGATCTCGCTTCGCTCGGCTTCCCGCTCGTCGGCGGCCGACTCGACTACGTTGGTGGGCGGCCAGTTGCCGCGCTGGTCTATCAGCGGCAGAAACACACCATCAACGTGTTCGTCTCCCCGGAGCGCGGCGATCCCTCCACCCGCGACCTCGTCCTGACCGTTCGTGGATTCAACCTGCGTCATTGGATCCACGACGGAATGTCGTTTTGGGCCGTGTCTGACCTGAACGGTGCCGAGTTGAGCGAGTTCGCCAGCGCCCTCCAGGCATCTTAGGGACGAATCCGGCTCCTTGTCGGACTGCCACCGAAAGATTCCTCGCGAATGGAATAAGCGTGACGGCCGGCGAGTCTTCCACGCAACGCGATGAAAGCACTATTAGCCGACCTCTCCGATCCCGCCCGGCAACGCAGCAGGGATATCAATGCGTACACCGCGCATGAGCGGCGGCAGCTGTTGGCGTTATTCGATGCCGTCCAGATTGCCGTCGCGAACGGACAGCCCGACCGAGTCGACACGCTGCTCAAGGAGATGCATGGCGTCGTTGACCCGGCGCTCGCAAGGCGCAGACGAATAGCGCTGCCGATCAGCGCATGAGCGCTGACGGTCGACTCCTAGAATCAGGACAGAGATCATGACTGATACACGATACGCAGAGCTGAAACGCCTGCTCGAAGTCCGTCGACGTGAACTCAAACAGGCCCTCAATCTGAAGCTCCGCGAGGTCCGGACGAACAACGGCCACGATGCCGAGAGCGTCGGCGCGCTCGATGCTGCAGATGCGTCCAACTCGGAACTCCTGCAGGAGATCGGCATTACGCTGACCGAGATGACCGCCGAAGCGTTGGCCAGGACCGATGAAGCACTCGCGCGGATCGCCGGTGGTGTGTATGGCCGCTGCGAGGAATGCGACGGCGAAATCTCAGATCAGCGACTGGCGGCACTTCCATTTGCCGTGCGATGTCGAGAGTGTCAGGAACTGCACGAGAGTCAGACTAGGCAACGACGATTGCGCCACGTTGCGGCGCGACGCGGCGCGTGGTTGCCGCCGTTCGACGCAGGTGTTCGAGACTGAACCGGACTGCCCCATAGGATACGTCACGCCGAGTGCCGACGCGACACGCCGGGCCACTCAGGCGCGCCAGCCCTCGTGCACGGAAGCAGGACGCGACGTCTTCCTCCTTCCGTCTGTGGCCTCTCAGTAACCGGGGAATATTCCGTCCGAGTCTTGCGGCGAGCGGCGGGGAATACGAAACCGGCGCGGCCAGTCTTCCTCAGTGAGCGAGCGAATGATTCGCCGCTCTGATTCAGAGGAGAACAGAACATGAAGTTTGGCAGAAGCCTTGCCGCAATCCTTGCGGTGTGCGCCGCGGTCGTCGTCGTACCCCGTACAGCGGCGGCGGATGAGTGGGACAAGCGAACGATTTTGACCTTCAGCCAGGCCGTCGAAATCCCGGGCAAGGTTCTACCGGCTGGAACCTACGTGTTTCAGCTGGCGGACTCGCTCGCAAGCCGACATATCGTGCAGGTGTTCGATCAGGAGGGCAAGATCGTCGCCATGATGCTGACGAATCCGACGGCCCGCCCGGCGGCAGCAGACGGCACGCGCATCACGTTCGAAGAGCAGCGGGCAGGCGCTCCATTTCCGATCAAGCGATGGTTTTATCCCGGTGAACTGACAGGCGAGGAATTCATCTATCCCACGCACACGAATTGACGACTCATCGACTGAGGCCGACGCGGCGTTCGAGATCTTGGAATCGCGCGTCGGCCCGCAGTGGATCAAACCCCGGCCGAAGGAGGACGCTGGGGTTGAATCGCTCCCTATAGGCTCTGTTGAGCCACGTCATCGCTCGATCCATGTCTCCGAGCGCGGCATAGACCATGGCAATTTCCGAAGCGTTCGAATAACTGCCACGG
The DNA here is from genome assembly GCA_046732715.1 of Acidobacteriota bacterium. Lineage (GTDB taxonomy): Bacteria > Acidobacteriota > Vicinamibacteria > Vicinamibacterales > 2-12-FULL-66-21 > JALZOC01. Next base: position 4,004 of record JBKPNQ010000087.1, read on the forward strand.
GGCTGCTTCAAGCCGCCCAGCAGTTGCATCGCTTCCCTCGTGCCGCCCCGTGCCGCGTAGGCACGAGCGAGATTCGCTGTGCATGTCGGGTTGCCGGCGGAAAGCTGGACCGCTTTTTGAAGTTCTGCGATTGCCTCCTCGTGTTTCTGTTGCTGGAGGTACGCGACGCCGAGTTGATTGTGTGCGAGCGGAAAATTCGCGTCCATGTCGATGGTCTTGCGGCTCTGGTCAATCGATTGGTCGGTGAAGTGCGTAATGAGCAGCAGCTCCGCCAACTCGGCGTTGATAATGAGCGACAACGGGTCGACGTTCCGCGCCTTTCTCATCTCCGCGATGGCTTCGTCGTTCTTCCCCAGTAAGCTCAAGTGCCAGGCGTACCAATGGTGAGCGGTCGCGTAGCCTGGGTTGAGCTCAATGGCCCGGCGGAATTCGTTGTCGGCAGATTTCCAATCCCAGTCGTAGACATCCAAGCTGAACGCAAGCGACGTGTGAGCCTCGCCGAGCGCGTCATCGAGCTGCAGAGCCTTGACGGCGGCGGCCTTGGCGCGAGGCAATGCTTCGGTGGGCGGAAGGACTCCATACTCCCAGTCCCCCAGTAGTGCGTAGCTGTCGGCCAATCCACTGTACGCCTGCGCGTAGTTCGGGTCGCGCTCAACCGCTTGGTTGAAATATTCAACCGCCTTTGTGAGGTCCTCGCCGGTTCGTTTGTTCCAGAAGTACCGACCCTTGAGGTACGCTTCGTGCGCCTGGGGATCGACGACCTTCCCGTGCATCAGCGAGGCCTGTTCCTGCGCGTTGAGACTGATCCGGATCTGATCCGCGATTGCCCGAGCCACCTTGTTTTGCAGTGTCAGCGTGTCGCGCAGATCGCCATCGTAAGTCTCGGACCACAAGTGCCTGTCGACTCGGGCTTCAATCAACTGCGCCGTGATTCGAACCTGACCGCCGGATCGCAGAACCGTGCCCTCAACCACGGCATCCACGTTCAGCTCGCGCGCAACCTGCGCCAGCGGCTTGCGAGCACGCTTGTACGGGATCACTGAGGTCCGTGAGATGACACGTAAGGCGCGGATTTGCCCGAGCGTCGCGATCAGCTCGTCGGTCATTCCATCCGCAAAGAATTCCTGCGATGCGTCACCTGACAGATTTTCGAGGGGCAGCACGGCAAGCGAGCGGATCAACGCCGGCTGCGGCGCCCTCGATTGAAGCCAGACGACGACGCCGATTGACGCGAGAACTAGCGCAGCGCCGGTGAGGATCCACAGGTACCAGCCTGGTAACCGTCTTGGCGAGGATGGCGCTGGGACGGTGGGCGCGACGAATTCAGCCTCCACCGGAAGGACCTCGGCAGCGCCGCTCTCAGGTCTGACAGCAGGCGTTCCGTCGATGATCGTCACATCGGCGAGGAAGCGGTACCCACGGCGAGCGACGGTTTCCACGAACCGGGGGCTCGTCGCCGAATCGCCGAGCGCCTCCCGGATCCGGCTGACGGCTTTGTTTACCCCGTGGTCGAAATCGACGAAGGTATCGGCGGTCCACAGGCGGTTACGAAGCTCTTCCCGGGTCACGGTTTCGCCCGGTCGCTCGAGCAGGATCGCCAGAACCTGAAATGGCTGCTCCTGAAGCCTGAGCCTCGCGCCCTGCTTGCGCAGCTCGCCGGCTCGAAGATCGACCTCGAACACGCCGAACCGGAGGCGGACGGAAGCGCAGCCCTCGGGCATGAAATGGCCGATCGATTATTGCCGAGTCTATCATGCTACTCCTGGTCCAACACCTGCAGGGGATGTTCTCGCGCAACCATCTTGTTTTGAATGCCTTGCCAGGGGACCCACGGCCCAACGACTCAGGATTCCGGTTCCATTGTTGGCGCCGCCCGCGGCGTGCACCTTTGACACTCAGCGAATCGTGTCTCGAATACGCGCGAGCAGCTCAGAGGAGAGATGCAAATGATCGAGCGAATACCGGCCGGGGCAAAGGTCGGGGGACTGGCCGAAATCCTTCTTTCGCACCTCGACTCCGCCTACAACCTGGCGCACTGGCTGGTCCGTAACGGCGCCGACGCCGAGGATGTGGTGCAGGAGGCTTATCTGCGAGCGTTCCAATATTCTGACGGCTTCCGCGGAGGGGATGCCCGCGCATGGCTGTTCACAATTGTGCGGAATACCGCGTACACGTTTCTCCGGAAGACGCGGGCGTTCGAGCGAGTCACCCAGTTCGACGAGCAAATAGCCCCGCCTGACGTCGAAATGCTCAATCCTGAGCAGCTGCTGCTCCAGAAGGCCGACGGACGAGTGGTCGAACAGGCGATGAGCGAGCTTCCCGTTCGATTCCGGGAAATTCTGATCCTCCGCGAACTGGAAGGCTTTTCCTATAAACAGATCGCCGAAGTCATGGGGGTGCCGATGGGCACGGTCATGTCGACGCTATCGCGGGCGCGCGAGCGGTTTCGGTATGCTGCCAGCGGTCTCCTCAAAACACACGGCTCGTTGCAAATGGACGGTGTCACAAGAGAGCCTGAATATGTGACTGCCCGCCCCGGAGCATTGATTTCGGCGGATCGGAATCTTAACGTCCCCTGGGCGTGAACGGCTGTCACTCCGCCTTCAACTGCCGAAGCGCTCACCAGGAATTTCTTGGGCGCGTTCGCAGTCTCTACTCGTGTAGCGCAGGTATGAGGGTCGCGCCTCTGCACTTGCCTTTTGGAGGACTGTGCGTGCTCACCAGCAGCGCTTTCACAAAAACGGTGCGCCCGATGCTCAACAGACGTTCCGTTCGCCTCGATTTCGTGAGCGAGATCGACATGCTCGACTTCGTGACAGTCGTCAGTGACCACCTTGGTCGCACCGCCGGTCTGAATGACGATGCGCTCTACGGAGTCAGTGTCGCAGTGCGTGAGTCGGTCATGAATGCCATCGTCCACGGAAACGGACACGATAGAGACAAGCGGGTGTTCGTTGAATTTGCGTGGACGGACACTGATCCCAGGGCTATCGGGATACGCGTTCGTGATCAGGGCCCCGGATTTGACGAGGCGACGCTGGCGGATCCACTGGCGCCGGAAAACCAGATGAAACCGAGTGGACGCGGCATCTTCTTGATCCGTACCTTCATGGACGAGATGACACTGCAACGTGCGGCCGAGGGCGGCATGGAGATCGTCATGGTGAAGCACGTCCAGCCGCAGGCGTCTAACAGGCCGAAGGCTGATGCCGAGATCGCATCCGACCGTTGACAGCCCACGGGGACGGAGATCTACTGAACGCCGCGCGCTGCTAGAATTCAGTCGGTTTCAGGCCGCCGATGCGGGACGAGCACACCGATCCTTCGGAATGCGGGCACATCGACCCGGAGTCGACGTTCTCGCTGATTGAACGCGCGCGGGCCGGTGACCAGCAGGCGCTCGAGCGACTGTTTGCCAGACACCTGAAGCCTTTGCAGCGATGGGCCAGCGGTCGGCTGCCGAAGTGGGCACGAGATCTCGCCGACACCGACGATCTTGTCCAGGATACCCTGCTGAAAACGTTTAAGAGGATCGAGAGCTTCGAGCCGCGGCGAGTGGGTGCGCTCCAGGCATATCTCCGCAACGCCGTGCTCAATCGTCTGCGTGATGAATTGCGTCGCAAGTCACGGGAGCCGGCGTCAACCAGTCTCGATGGCATCGATGTGGAATCTGCCGAGTCGCCACTGGAACACGCGATCGGGCGTCAAGCCGTGGAGGCCTACGAACAAGCGCTCGAGCGACTGAAGACTGAAGAGCGGGAGGCGATCATCGCCCGCGTCGAGTTGGGCTACAGCTATGAAGAGCTGGCGGTGATGCTGGACAAACCGACCGCGGATGCGGCCCGCAAGGCGGCCGAACGCGCCCTCGTGCGCCTCGCGGAGGAAATGAAGCGTGGACGCGGGTGAGCGCATCACCGATCTCGCCGGGGCCATCCTCGAGGGGACGCCGGTCGATTGGCAGGCGGTCGAATCGACCGCTGATGACCGCGAGCGTTCGATCGTGGACGAATTGCGACTGCTCGCGACCCTTGTCGACTTCCATCGAGAGCAGCGCGCCACGTACCAACCGGTTCGGAGCAGGAAGACGTGGGGCCACCTGCGTGTCCTCGAGCCTATTGGCATCGGCGCGTTTGGACAGGTGTACCGTGCCTGGGATCCGCGTCTCGATCGCGAAGTCGCACTGAAGCTCTTCCCTGCCGACTCTGACGCCGGCGACGGGCGCGCATCTTCGATCATCCACGAAGGTCGCCTGCTCGCCCGCGTGCGCCATCCCAACATCGTGACGATTTACGGCGCCGAACGTATCGGAGACACCGTCGGTCTCTGGATGGAACGGGTCGATGGCGAGACGGTCGAGCAGCGGCTATCACGGCACTCGCGGGTCGAGCCGTCGGCGGCAATTGAGATTGGAATCCAGATCTGTTACGCGGTTTCTGCGGTTCACAAAGCCGGTCTTCTGCACCGTGACATCAAAGCTCAGAACGTGATGCTCGCCGGAGATGGACGCGTGGTATTGATGGACTTTGGCAGCGGTCGTGAACTCATGGGCGCGTCCGCCTCCGCGACCTCGCTCGCGGGCACTCCGCTTTATCTCGCACCGGAGCTGCTTGGCGGCAGCGATGCGACCATTCAGAGCGACATCTACAGCCTTGGCGTTCTGCTCTATCGAATGGTCACCGGCACGTACCCGGTGTACGCGCGCAGTTTGCCGGATCTGCGTCTCGCGCACGATCGTCTGGAGCGGGCCGATGTCGAACTGCGCGGCGACATGCCGCGCCGGCTCGGGCGCATCATTGGTCGTGCCATTGATCGCCGGCCAGAGCGCCGCTACGAAAGCGCTGACGCACTCGCGGCCGCTCTCGGCACGCTCGCACCGCGCGCATCAGTGATGCCGCTGAAGTATGCGCTGCTGCCGGCAGTAGTGCTCGTCGTCATCGGTCTGGTGTTGGCGGAGGGACCTCTGCGCCGCTACCGGGAGCCGCGATCCAGTCCAGCAACCTTCGCACAAACATTGGCCGTTGCCACCCACTCCAACGACCCGGCGATCGTAATGCTTCCGCTGAAGAACCTGAGTCCCGAGCCGGGGAGCGACGATTTCGTCGACGGCTTCACCGAGGAGATCATCAACAACCTGGCCGTCAGCGGGCATCTTCAGGTACGCTCGCGAGCGTCGTCGTTTGCGTTCAAGAACCAGGCGCACGATCTTGCTGATGTCGCCAGGCAGCTCAATGTGAGCCTGGTGATCGAGGGATCGGTTCGGCGATCGGGACAACGATTTCAAGTCGACGCGCGACTGCTGCAGGCATCCAGCGGCGTGACACTCTGGAGTGATCACGTTCAAGCAGACGTCGGCGACGTGTTCAGCGTCTGCGATCGCATCACTCGAGGCATTATCAGCACACTTGGAGTGACGCCGTTGCCTGCGCGGCGTCACCACGATGTCAATGCCCAGGCCTACGGACTCTACCTGACGGCCCGAGTGCTCGTGAGTCGTCGTGGCGTGCCATCCGCGCAAAAAGCGGTCGAGTACCTGCAGCAGGTCATCGCCTTGGACCCGACATTTGCCCCGGCATACGCGGGACTCGCGGATGCCTATGCCTATTTGTCACTGCCGACGTATCAAGGGATGCCGGTCAGCAAGGCGCAGGGGCTGATGCGCACAGCTGCGCTCAAGGCCTTGGAACTGGACCCGGATCTCGCGGAAGCACACGCGGCGATGGGGGTCGTGTACGCGCGCGACCTCGATTGGGCCAGTTCCGAGCGGCAGTTCCAACAGGCCATTGCGTTGAATCCAAGTCTCAGCCAGGTCTACACCGGCTATTCGTTTTTCACGCTCCGACCGCTGCATAAGTTCGAGGATGCACAACGACTCCTCAACGGTGCGCTGCAGACCGATCCGCTTTCGCTGGACGTCTGGCGCGAAATCGCCGAAGTTCATTTCACAGTCGGCCGATACGATGCGGCGATCGACTTGTTGCAACGCGTGCGAGCTGTAGATCCGCAGCTGCTGGACGCGAACGTCGTTCTTGCCCGCGCTCTCGCGTGTCGCGGGCGGGTTGAGGAAGCGCTCGCGCTGTACGAATCGCTGCCGGCAGCAGGACCACCGCACTACCGTGCGTACGCGTATATCAAAGCGGGCCGGCGAGCGGACGCTGAGAAACTGGCGACTGAGAATGCGCAGTACCCGTATCGCGCGGCGATTATCTACGCGGCACTCGGCGATCGCGATCGCGCATTCGAAGCGCTGGATCGCACGGCGGAGCGCGAGCCGCAGCGTGTTCCGCTACTCTTGACCTGGCCGGAGATTGCCGCGCTGCGAGACGACCCGCGCTTTACCGTCATCAAGAAGCGATTCGGCCTGCCCTAAGGCGAGTATCACCAATTGAACTTCATGCCGAGTCGCGCAATCCGAGGCGGGACGATGCTCAATGGACGGAGAAATGTACCGGACGACGAGCTCGTGGTCTGCTCTGGATTTGCACAGGAAAATTCACAACGCGCGCGGCGACGTTCTGCTCGCGCCACGAGAGATACCACATGCTTTGTCCCGGGCGATGTATCCACCAACGTCTGCATTGAGGTCGTAATCGCTCCACACCCGATTGGCTTCGCGCGGAAGCAGGGCGGGCCCGCCCTGCGCGCCGCGTCCAATCTGATTGCTGTCGATATTGAATGACTGGAGTGCCCTGTTCTCGAAATCACCGTATGCCGAGCCGTGGTAGTGGTTTCCTCCAGAACTGACGATGATCTGCATCTGCACGCCCGGGAGGGGCCACTTCGCGCCGTGTGCAGCTGTTCCCACCGAGACCTCGTCGAATGATCCGAAATTCAGCGTGAGGCCGGTCGCGAAAATCCCCGACACGCTGATGCCTTCGATCATCGGCCGGTTAGCGGACGGCGTCCCATATGCGCTATAGAGGCTGGCGTCACCGGCCGTGCCTCCAACCTCGAACCGGCCGACGTGTACAGCGGGGTGGCGGAGAGAATCGCGAAGATGCTTCGCGAGGTGGGCAGGTCGGAAAGCTCTCGGGCGTTGAAGTTGGCGGTCACCGCTGTTGAGTACTTGTCGATAATCGTCGAACGCTTGGAGACGGTGACATCTGCCTGGACGTCGGCGACCAAGAGCGTGAGGTCGACCGTCGCCGTGAAACCAGGACCGACATGAATCCCGCGAGTCGTCCGCGTGAAGCCCTGACAACTGAAGACGAGCAAGTACTCTCCCGGTGGGACCGCCGGAAAACGATAGAAGCCCTCTGAACTACTCGTCGTGGTCCGCGTGCCCATCAGCGCCTCACCGGACAGGGCGACGGTCGCTCCGGACAGAACGGCACCCGTCGCATCCGTGATTCTGCCCATGATCGCGGCGGTGCTGCCAGGCGTCTGAACTCCCGCGCTTGCGGCGGCGAGCATGATTTGCCACACGAGGAGTGCAAATAGCGACACGGTCCGTGCCGGGTACAACCTGTTCATTCCTGCGGGCGCCGAGCACCGCCACGTCCGCGGCCAATCGGCGGCGAGTTGACGTCCGGATTCTAGGTCAGTCCCGCCCGCGATGCACGACCACCCGTCCAGATGGGCTGCGTTTTTCGCTCAGTCCGAATTTCGCCGCGCAAGCGTTTTAGTTCTTCAGAGGAGGAATCATGAGGCGATCTCTGACGTTGTGCCTGCTTGCGTGGTACCTGACGGTTCCGGGCTCGTCACCGCAAAGCACGGAGATATATGGCGAGTGGTCTACGCCCGCCCCCGTTGCGTCATTGAACACCGAAGCTAATGACATGTACGCCGTTCTCTCGAAGGATGATTTGACGGTGTATTTCACGTCCGATCGTCAGGGCAGCATGGGATTGGACGACCTGTGGTTTGCCACCCGCGTTTCTGTCGACGCGCCGTGGGGACCCGCTCAGAACATGAGCGCGATTAACTCCACGGCTGCGGACTCGCTTCCGATGCTGTCCG
>JBKPNQ010000088.1:0-8349 GCA_046732715.1 Acidobacteriota bacterium
AGCTGAACGAGGTCTGGATGGATCACGGCGGCCGAACCGTCGTCTTCCGCCAAGTTGTCGGCGTGCTCGCCCGTCGAATTGTGTGCCGGGTAGAGGAGGGACAGATGCTGGAGCGCGGCCAGCGCATCGGACTGATGAAATTTGGGTCCCGCATGGACGTTTTTTTGCCGATCGATGCGACCGTGCTGGTGTCGGCTGGAGACCGGGTCGTCGCTGGTGAAACGGTCCTGGCGACGCTCGAGAACGACAGTGCTCGATAACGCGCCGCTGCTTCGTCGCCGTCGTGAGGATCGGACGCACCGGTTCCGGCGCGGGGTGTTCCTGCTGCCGTCCCTGTTCACGGTCGCGAATCTGTTTTGCGGCTATGCGTGCGTGGTGTATTCGACGCGGTCCGACTTCGACACCGCGGCGTTGTTCATCGGCATCGCGATGGTGCTCGACACGCTGGATGGTTTCTTCGCGCGGCTCACCCACTCATCCTCGGCATTCGGGGTCGAGCTGGATTCGCTGGCCGACGTCGTTTCGTTCGGCCTCGGGCCTGCGATTCTCGCTTTCACGTGGGGACTCTGGCCGCTCGAACGCCTGGGATGGGCGGCCGGTTTTCTCTACGTCACGGCTGCCGCGATGCGCCTCGCCCGCTTCAACGTGCAGAGCAGTACGACGACGGCATCGACGGACAAGCGCTATTTTGTCGGCATGCCCAGCCCGGCGGCCGCGTCCGTCATTGCGTCGACGGTCTACCTGTATCCCTACGGCCTGCAGGAACGCGAAGCCGCACTGCCGGCGCTGGCGATGGTGCTCGTGCCCGCCTTTCTCATGGTGAGCACGATTCGATTCCGCAGTGTGAAGGCTATCGATGTGGGCTGGCGTCGCTCGTATTTCGCGCTGTTTCTCGGCGCTGTTGCGCTCGCCCTCGTCGCTTCGCATCCGCGGCTGGCGCTGGTCGTTCTTTCCTATAGCTACACCGCGACCGCTCTGGTCGTCTGGGGTTATACGCGCCTGCGGCGACGTCCCGCAGAGCATGTCGCCGGTGACGGCCGCATTCCCGACTCGAGCGAGCATCCCTCCTAACCGCGGCGGTTCACGCGTCGGGCTGAGACGGCCCCACGGCAAACACGAAGATCCGAAGATTCGAAGATCCGAAGCCGTTCCGTCGCGTTCGCCGCCACGGCGCTTCGCGCGTCAGGTCGGCCGTAGGCCGGCGGCGGCGGACGCGCTGCTCGGTAACCGGCTAGCGGACTGGCGCCAGCCGGTCTGGTCTTCCCGTGTCTTCATCTCACTTTGATTCTTCGGATCTTCGACGTGACCGTCAGTGCGTGCAGTTCGACACGTGAAAGAGGCTGATATCAGATCGCCATCGGCAATCGCACGACAACCGTCGTGCCGCGGCCCTTGCTGCTTTCGACCTCGATCGTCCCGCCATTGAGCTCGATGTTGCGGCGGGCAATGGGGAGCCCGAGGCCGGTGCCGGTTGTCTTCGTCGAGAAGTACGGCTCAAACACACGCGCCAGCGCATCCTCGTCCATTCCGACGCCGGTATCGTTCACGAGAAGTGCAACGAATCCATCGTCGGCTGAGGCGTCGATCGTCAAGGTGCCGGCGCCCGGCATCGCATGAAGCGCGTTTTCGACAATGTTCGCCAGGCTTCGCGCGACCAGCGTGCGATCGACAAATATCGGCGGGAGCGGCTGGACGACGTGATTCCTGATCTCGATTCGACCGGCCAGGCCGGTACGATACGGATTGATGACGTCGGCGACGAGGTCCGGCACGTCGACGGGCGCCGGCTTCGCGGTCGGGGACGACGCAAAGCTGGAGAACTCGGCGGAGATCTGACGCAGCAGCCTGACTTGTCCAAGAATCGCGTCCACGCAGCCATCGAGCACCTCGCCGAGCGGTTCGCCGCGATCCTTGTGCACACGGCGCAGGTGCTCGGCGGAGAGCTGAATCGGCGTCAACGGGTTCTTGATCTCGTGTGCCACCTGCCGCGCCATCTCCGCCCACGCCTCGAGACGATGGGTTCGTTCGAGCTGCGTTCGCTGCGCCTTGAGCTCGGCCGCCATGCTGTTGAAGGAATCGACCAGGCGACGCAACTCGTCGACCGACCGCACCGCGATCGGCGCATCGAAGTCTCCGCGCGCGATGCGGTGAGTCGCGCGCGTCAGCCGGCTGATCGGATCGGCAATTCGCTCCGCCATCGACAGACCAATCGCGGCGCCGAGCAGGACAAACATCAGCGACGCCAGGTGGACGCCGCGATCGAGATCGTCGATCTCGCGATCGATGTCGCGTTGCCGATTGGCCAGCGGCACCGTCAGGATGACCTTCTGGGCACCCGCTTGCACCGGTGCGGCGGCGATCGTGTAGGGCACGGTGCCGATGCGATCCTCACCGACGAAACTCGGCAGTCGCTGCAAGACGATCGCCCGATAGACGGAATCCGGAGTGCGGGTGGCAAGCAGCCCTGACGCAAACAGGTCGCGCTGGCTGGTGGCTTTGAGGTTGGGTCCGTCGAAGATGTTGACGTCCTGATCGATCACCTGCCCGATCCAGATCATCACGTCGTCGCTCGCCGGCTGGAACCCCTCGGTGCTCTTGGTCAATGCGTTCGACTGCTCGATGACCCGTTGCGCGACGGCGGCCGTCCTCGCCGCTTCGAGTGCGACGTCGGCGGTGAGGAGGTTGGCGAAGTACCAACGGATGGCCACCGCCAGAATCAAGACCGGGATGATCGCGGCAAGCACGAAGGCCAGGAACAGCTTGCGGTAGAAGCTGGCGCGGATCTCACGCAGCAGCGCCCGGCCGAGCCGCGGCCGCGCGCGCGCAATGCGCGTGAAGATGCCGGTCGTCACCAGCACCAGCACGTAGAACACGCCCGACAGCGTGGTCAGCTCCGCCAGGTGAACAAGATGATCGAAGGGGGTCAGAATCCGATAACCGATCGCGTAGATGAAGACGCGATCGTTCGAGAAGTACACATGGTAGCGGCCGTCATTGTTGGCAATCGTCGTCCAGAATGGCTCACGGGTCGAGTTGTAGATCCTGGAGAACAGCTGATCGTTGATCGACCAGGCGGCATGCGGCGAGTTGTACACCGGCGCCAGACTCCAGCCGAAAATCGCGACCTCAACCTCGCTGCCGGTCGTGCCCTCGCGTAGCCCGCCGCCTTCGGCAGGTCGAAACACCTCGAAGTACGGATTCTGCGAGGTGATGAACGGCAGCGTGCGATAGTCGAAGACCTGCACGTGCACAACGATCGTGCCTGTCGGCCGTGGTGGTTCCCCGGGGGCCGCGGGGATGCAGATTTGCTTGGCCGCGTGCAACAGGCGCCGCTCTTGAGCACCGAACGGCGCCGCTTCGCCGAAGACGTCCCACTGGCACGGATCGGCGGCTTCTATCTGCGGCGCCTTGGCGGTGCCTGAATACTCCGGCAGATACAGCGCGAAGCGACTGGCCAATCCGCCATCGGCGTTGTACAGCTCGACGGCCGACGTCAGCCGCTCGCGTGCGAGCACGGTCCGGCTCCAGACGAGATACGCGCGCGGATCGTATCCGGTCTGCGTTCGGTCCGAGGATACCGGTATTCCGCCGCTGACGAGCGTCGGCAGGACATTGTCAATCTCATAGCGCGCTTCGAGCAGTCGATCCTGAAGCGTTTGCGAGTACCGCTGCGCCTGCACCGCATACTGCGACGCAACGAGCGTTCGCATGGCGCGTTCCGCAAAGTAGTCGACGGACGGGTAGAGCAGAAGCGCGGGGACAAGAAAGACGGCAAACAGCGCCAGGATCCGCCCAGCCACCGTCGCGTGGCGGTACCACACGACGACTCGAGCGGTGGAGAGCGCGGCAACGGCGCAGACGAGTGCCGACAAGATGAGTCCCAGTGCCGGCAGCGTCCAGTCCTGAATTCTTGCAATCGCCGCGATCAGCATCGACGGAGCCACCCAGGCCAGGAGGATGCGCATCCGCACTCCGAGAACCGCACCGATGCGCCAGCGCGCGATCGCAGCGCTGAGGATCAACGTGCAGGTCCAGAGCGCCGCTGCGTGACACGCCAGGATCCCGGTAAGCAGCGCGAGTCGCGTGCCGTTCAAGGGATGCAGCGAGAAGTGTCGCAGGTCGACCGTCGCTGGATCCACTGCCCGCGGGAGCAGCCTCGAAAAAACGACCAGGACGAGAGCCATGGCGATGCCCGCGAGGACTTGGCGGACAAGAAACTCTGCAGCCGCGCCATCAGTGGTCCTGCGATACGCGCGCAACCCGATACGTAACCGGACAACCGGTCCTGCCAGCAGCGCGATCGCTGACGTGACGGTCAGGCCTCCGGCCAGGAGCAGCGTGCCGGGCGGCGGCTTTCGGCCAAGCTCAATTGACATGGCCACGGCGATGATCGCGAAACCAGCGACCAACAGCGCCAGCGCTGCGGTGGTGGCGGCCAGGAACTCGCGAGAGTTCTGGGCCGATGCCCTTCGATCGAGGAGCGGGCCCACAAGGAGAAGCACCGTGAGGCCAAGAATCGCCAACACCGCTGCAATGACACCGCGACGCCATCCGCGGCGGCCGGCATCGAGCTCGGCCGGCGACATCGAAACGTCGACGAGCGGCTCGCCGCCAGGTGCATGGAGGAGAAAGGCGTTTTCGCGGGGACGATCTCCGGCTCCTTCCACTCTCGTCCGCAACGACGCGGGCCCGAGTGGCGTCTCGAGCACGTAGTCGCTCGAAGGGGTCTCTGGCGCGGGCGACAGCACGTGCTCGGCCGCCACCGATCCGATCCGACGCTGATCGGCGCCCAGAATCGGCAGGGTGTGGACGAGTCGGAGGCCGAGCGAAGAATAGACGACGAAAAAGGCGGATGGCCCTGACAGCCGTTCCGAGTCGCGAACCTCGGATGGTCGTCCGACCCAGGCCAGGGCGACTCCGCTGCGATCGTAAACCGTCACGGCGACCGCGTCCGGTTCGGTGCCGGCATCCGACAGCCGTCTATCGACGAGCTCGAAGAGATCGCGCGCCGACTCCGGGCCGCCAGAGAGCGCTCGCGCCGCCGCCGGATCCATTGCCACCCCGACGGCGACCTGCGTCAGCACCGTCGTCATTCGATCGAAGCTCTGGCGGACCTGCTGCTCGACCCGTGCCGCTGTCGCCGCCCGGCTGGTGCCGAAGCGCCACAGCTCGAGGATGCCGCCCGAAATCGCCACGATCAGCGCCAGCGACAGACCGCCCTGAAGCAGCCGGCGCGCGCTCACACGACGGTCGTGCAGCCTCGTTCTTAGAGGTGAGGACACTGAAGCAGCAGGATACCGCAAAGGGTACAATCGATTAGTTCGATGCTGCAGCCGCCCGCCCTGAAGGCGTCACTCAAACGCGGTGCCTTTATCGCCGCCGCCAACTGGCCGCTGATCGCCGTGCAGTTCATTGCCGAAGGCACGCAGCAGTTGCTCCTCGCCGTGCCCGTTGTCGGTGGGATTGTGCTCGTCGTCCTGCTGCTCGGCGCAGATGTCGAGGACGTGATGGCCGGCGATTTGAAATCGAGCATTGGAAGCGTGATTGGGGCGCTGCGCGCCAACCCCGCCGCGCTCGTGCTCTTTAGTGCATCGTTCATGGTGGTTCTTCTCGGCGCATCGATCCTGACGTTCGTCGTCAAGGCCGGAACCGTTGCGATCCTCGCGGATGCTGAAGCACAGGCCGGACCGATCGAGCGGCCGCCGCTGCGGCTGACGGTGCTGCGCCGCGCAAACATGACGAACATCGAGCCATTTCTGGCCGGATGCCGAAAGCTCGCCGCGCGCTACATCAAGCTCGGAATGTGCCTCCTGGTGGTCTACGGCATCACCGGCGCGGTCGTTCTCGGATTTGTGATCAGCGGCTACGGCTTTGCCGGAAATTTTGGTGCCCTCCTTGGGTGGACGTTCGCGGCGGTGCCAGCGGTCAGTGCGCTGGTCGTCTGGATCACGATTGTGAATTTCTTCTATCTGCTCACGCAGATGGCCATCGCGGTCGAGGACGTCGGCGTGCGTGATGCGGTCCGTCGCGTCATACGCTTCATACGCGGCAGCCTGCGAGAAGTCGCTGGAATCTTTGGTGTCGTCCTCCTGCTCGTCGCCATCACGACCATGGCATCGATTCTGGCAACCGCCGGGCTCGGGCTGATCGCGGTCGTGCCGTTCGTCGGCCTTGCCATGGTGCCGCTGCAGCTTGGTGCGTGGCTGCTGCGCGGCATCGCGTTCGAGTACCTCGCGCTGACCGCGCTCGGCGCCTATCTCACTCAATACCGGTACTACCTGCACACCCTCGCGACGATGAGCGTCGCCGGGCCCGCGACGGACGTCACCGGTCCACGTCTCGCATGATGAACTACGACGATTTTCTATCCCAGGCCGCGGCGGGCATGCAGGAATCCGCGATTCGGCGGATGGGCACCATCCTCGCGCAGAACCGCGATCTCATTTCGTTTGCGCCTGGCTATCCGGCCCCCGAAACGTTTCCGTGGCAAGACTTGTCGGAGATCTCACGCGAGCTGCTCAACGGTTCACACGGCAGCGCGCTCCAGTACGGCGCCACCCGCGGATTCCGGCCCCTGCTCGAAATGATTGCCGGGATCATGCAGGCGCGAGGGGTAGTGCCGGCGCTGGAACGTCTGCTGGTCACGACAGGCTCACAGCAGGGACTGGACCTCGTTGCGCGCGTGCTGCTCGATCCTGGTGACGTCGCGCTCGTCGAGCTGCCGTCGTACACCGGCGCGATCACGGCATTCCGAAACGTTCGCGGACACATGGAAGGCGTTCCGCAAGAGAGCGACGGCGTGGACCTGGCCGCGCTGGACTCCATCCACTCACGTCTTATCGGGAGCGGCCGCCGGGTGCGGTTCCTCTACGTCACGCCGAACTTCCAGAATCCAACCGGCCTGCTGATGGGTCTGGGCAAACGTCAACAGCTGCTCGAGTGGGCCGCGACGCGCAACGTGCTGATCATCGAAGACGATCCTTATCGCGAGCTGTATTTCGAGGACTCGGCAACGGCAGCGGACGTCCGGCCGATGAAGGCGGACGACCGGGATGGGCGTGTCATTTATCTCAGCAGCTTTTCGAAGACGCTCGCCCCGGGTTTCCGGGTTGCGTGGATTGATGCGCCGGCGCCGATTGCGGTGAAGCTGGAGATGGCCAAGCAGGCAGGCGACCTGTGCACCGGCGTCTTCGACCAGCGAATCGTGCACGAGTGCGGACGACGGGGCATCCTCGATCGGCAGCTTCCGATTCTCCGCAAGCACTACGCGGCGAAACGGAACGTGATGGTGGAGGCGTTCCGTCGTGAACCCGACAATCGCCTGACCTGGCCCGATCCGCGGGGCGGGTTCTTTTTGTGGGCCACCTTGCCCGGTGCGATTGACGCGGACCGGCTCCTGGAGCGCGCCGTCCGGCATGGCGTGGTCTACGTCGCTGGCAGCGCGTTCTTCGTCAACCAACACGGCGGCAGCCAGATCAGGCTGTCGTTCTCCGCGCCGACCCACGATCAGATCCGCGAAGGGGTAAAACGGCTTGCCGAGGCTATTCGCGAGGAGGTGCGGGAGCGGGAGCAGGCGGTCCCGTCAGCACGAGCTTCCACTGGTCCTTGAGATTGCCGGTGAACGCCGACATGACGACCGCGCCGCCCGATCGCCCGAAGGCGGGCGGCATGGCGAGCGGCTCATCGAGCGTAATCTTGCCCGCAGGTCGTCCGGTCGATGCGTCGAACGCCTGCAGCTCGGGCGAATTGCCGGACACGATCACTGCAGATTCAATCAACTCCGGACCGCCGGTAGGCCGAAACGGCACGGCGGGATGCCACAGCAACTCGCCGTTGCTGCGGCGATAGGCACGGACCGTGTTGTCCATGGACGTCACGTAGATGCGCTTGTCGTCAGCGGCGGGACGCCCTCGGACGACCGAACCGAACAGAAATCGCCAGTCGCGTTCGCCATCGCCCGCACGATAACAGTAGAGGTGCTTGTCGGCCGACCGCACGTACACCCGTTCAGCAAGCGCGAGTACTTCGCTGAGTGGACCCGAAAGGTGTCGAACCCACTTCTCCTTTCCAGTCTGGAGATCCAGCGCCACCAGTCGTCCGTCCTCGAGCGGGACGTAGAGGTTGTCGCCTTCGATGCTCGGGATCACGCGCTGGTTGCCGATTTCGCGGCTCCAGACTTTGGTTCCGTCGGTCGCGCGATACGCCGTCAGGCTCTTTTCCGTCGCGGCAATCAGCCACCCGGCGTGCGCGAGCAGCGGCGCCGTGATGTTCCCCGATGGCGCAAGCCAGACCTCGGATCCATCCGCCGGCTTCAACGCGTGCACCGCCTCGCCGGCCGCAACGTAGACC
>JBKPNQ010000089.1:0-16330 GCA_046732715.1 Acidobacteriota bacterium
TCCTGTTCTTTATCGGGAGCGATCTGCTGCTACAGGTCGCGGACCCACGCGGAGATCCCGACAACGACGTCGGCTGCCAGAAACGGCTCAAAGATGCGCGGGACGTGATGTTCACGGCGGTGGATCGGGCAAACCTCACGATTCACTCACTTGATCCGTCGGGATTGGCAAACTTCACGCCGACGAGCCGAGCCAGCTCGACGCTGCGGCCAGGGAGCGGGCCCGTCGGCGCCGCAGTGCTGACGTCTTCGATCGGCGACAATCTCAAGCGACAAGGTAACCTCGAGGTCCTCCCCGATCGTACTGGTGGACGCGCGGTCATGAATACAAACGGCCCCGACACGGCGGTGCCGGAAATTTTCCGCGAGAGCGATTCGTACTACTTGATTGGCTTCCGCCCAGCGGACACCAGCGCCAACGGGAAGTTTCATCGAATCACCGTGAAGACCACGCGGCGTGGACTCGATGTCCGCGCTCGCAGCGGCTACACGGCGGCCGCAACCACAGATCCTGCCGACTCGAGTGGGCCGGTGTCCGAGCCAGTTCGGGAGGCCCTGACCGGGCTGTTGCCAGCCGGTGCGGCGCCGGTCGACCTGAACGCCACAACGTTTGCGATTCCAGGGTCGCCGAAAGCGTCTGTCGTGTTGAGCGTTGGGGTGAACGCCTTTGCGGCCGCAGCGTCCGCAGGCGGCACGTCTCATCGCGGCCCGCTCGAGATCGTTGCGACGGCGTTTGATACGGGCGGTCGTCCCAAAGGCATGGCGCGCCAGACGCTGGAACTGTCGTGGCCGCCATCGGCCGCGACGGGAACGCAGCGGTTCGATGCGCTCTCGCGAATCGATCTCCCGCCCGGTGAGTACGAAGTCCGCGTCGCCGTCACGGGCTCGGCACGCACCGCGAGCGTCTTCTCCTACGTGACGGTCCCGGCGTTTGCCGCCGCTCCCTTATCGCTGTCGCATATCGTGATCAATGCGACGGCCGGCACGCTGACCGCGCCGAAAGACTTTCTTTCGCCTCTGCTTCCGGTTGTGCCAACCACCCGCCGCGAGTTCGCGCGGAACGATCGCCTGGTTGGCTTCTTCAGGATCTATCAGGGAACAGGCCGTCAGGATCCGCTCGCCCCGGTGCTTGTGCAATCGACGATCGTCGACGCCCGCGGCATGACCGTCGCGTCTGAGACGAAGATGCTCGAGCCAGGCAGCTTCGCAACCGGGCGTGCTGCCGACTATTACGTCGCAGTTCCACTCGCGACACTTGCCCCTGGCGATTACCTCCTCAAGGTCGAAACGACCCTGGGTACGCGAGCCGCCGGACGCGCCATCCGGTTCGTCGTCTTACCTTAGGGCTCGAGCTGCCGAAGAGATGCGGCAGCGTCCGCAAGGGACGCTGCTTCGTGCTCGTCCCGCTATTTCACTTCGACTCGAATGGTCAGCGGTGACGTGAGCTTCACGGAGACCGGTGTTCCTGCCGGGAGACGGACTTCGTCGCCCTTGGTCGCCAGGACGGTGGCGGTGCCGGCGCCTCCGCCGATCGCGGCTCCCGTCGCGGCGCCGCTGCCGCCGCCAATGATTCCGCCGATGACAGCCCCGGCGCCTGCGCCGACTCCAATCTTGGCCGCATCTTTTCCCTTCGTCGCTGCCGCCTCACGGCTAATGGTTTCGCTGCTGATGTTCTCAGGCCCTGCGGCCAGGTCGACCGAGTTGAAGCGGAACGCCAGAAACGCGCGACCCTTGACCTTGGCGGCCGGTTCGGCTTTCGTCACGTGCCCGATGATGGTTGCGCCCGCAGGCACCAACTCGAAGCCTTCAATCGAGACTGGCGACTTCAGCGTTGCGCGAACCGTATCTTCGACCTTGCTCGTGTCCGACGCCAGCGGTGTTGCCAGCGTAGCGGAAAGCGTCGTCCCCGAGGGAATGGTCAGGTCACGATATTCCGGCAGCTTCACCGGCGGTGGTGGTGGCGGCGCGGGCTCCTTGTGTTCGACCACCGGTGCGGGTTCAGCTGCGTGAGCTACCGGAGCCGGTGCATTGTCTGCCGCTGGAGCAGGCTTCGTCTTGGTTCCTGTGGTCGGTCGTGGCTTCGGGGCCAGGGGCGCTGGTTCGACGGTTGCTGGAGGCCTGGCCGCCGCAGCCGGAGGTGCCGCTTCCGCGGTGGCCGGGCTGGTCGCCGGCGCTGGAGACGTAGCTTCTGCCACTGGTCGAGGCTCGGCGACGGGCGCCGCCTTCAACGACGCAATCTGCGATTTCAAGACTTCAGTACTCAAGCCGTCCCGGTTCTGGATCACAATCCGGTCCGGTTTTACCTCCACCAGCCTGCCGGACACGCTCGCGCCGTCGCTCTTCGCGACCGTGACGTCGGTGCCGAGAGGATACGTCTCAGTTTTCGTGCAGCTTGCCAGAGCGATGGCCGCTGCCAGCAGAATGGGCAGGTGTTTCATAACTCCTCCAGTGGGAACGACCTGGGCAGTGCAAGTGATGTGCCTTGCGATTTCAGTCGTGGCACACGTCGACGTCGCGTTTGAGCCGCCACGGCTGTCAGCAAAGGTGCAGGCATTTCGTCGCGCCGTGTAATTGATACTCGGAGGGTCTACCAGCATCGACGACACAAACGCGCAGCCGGAACCAACGTCTACTCTGATCCTCGACGTGGCGACGCTGATCTCCCGTCCGGACCTGTGCAAGCTGACTCTAGTCCAGAACTGGTTCAAAACCGTGTACGCTGAAATTCTGAGTGATGATTTTTGAATGCTGAAGTGCCCGAACGCTTCGCGTCCGATGTCTTTTTCAATCAGCAATCCGCAATCAGCAATCAGCATTTTCAGCATGAGTCCCCAGTCACTAGAACCGGTTTCAGAACCTGTAGCGCAGCCCTTCAGGGCTGCCGCAGTGGCAGGGCTGAAGCCCTGCGCTACAAACCGTGAAGAGGTGTTGAAACCACTTCTAGTCACGGCATGCCGCGGCCTCGAGCAGCTCGTCAATCACGGTGCACTGACGGTCGTCGGAGCGCTCGTTAGTCCAGTCCGATGGCGTCACCATATCCATATCTCCGTATCGACTCGTGGAATATGATTCCTTGCGGCGCATCGACGAAAACGGCCACATGTGATTGAAAGAGGCAACCCAATGAGCGCACGTCACGTACTGTTTTGTCTAACCGCGGCGAGTCTTACGCTGCTGCCATCTCTCGCGATGACCACTCAGAAGGCGGAGCCGGGATTCACCTCGCTCTTCAACGGCAAGGACCTGACAGGGTGGATCTACGGGCGGCGTGGAGCCGGCGAGAACAAGTCGGGCAAGGGGTACCAGGTCGAGGACGGCGTCATCTATTCCACGAAGGAAGACGGCGGAAACCTGTACACCGAGAAGGAATACTCGGACTTCATTTTTCGGTTTGACGTCCGCCTCACTGAGAACGCGAACAACGGCATCGGCATCCGCGCGCCGCTTGAAGGCGACGCCGCCTACGTCGGCATCGAGATCCAGGTCCTGGACGATGGCGGCTCTCAATACACCACCCTCAAGCCGTATCAGTACCACGGATCGATCTACGGCATGGTCGGGCCGAAGCGGGGATTCCAGAAGCCGGTAGGCGAATGGAACTCGGAGGAAATCACCGCGAAAGGACGGCAGATCACGGTCAAGCTCAATGGTACGACGATTGTCGACGCCAGCCTGGATGATGTGAAGGATGAGGAGATGCTGAAGGCGCACCGCGACCTCAGCAAACCGGAGGGCTCGCGCGGCATCGCCAACACGAAGGGACATATCGGTTTCCTCGGTCACGGTGCCCGCGTAGAGTTCCGCAACATCCGCATCAAGGAATTGTGATTGGCTCGCCATCGAGGGCGCTCGAGGCGAAACAGATATGGGGATGACCTGGTGGTACGGGTTGGATAGGCAAGCAGTCGGGTACCTCGGCCCTGACGGCAAGTGGTTCTTCAAGACTACTGGTGAGGCGATCGGATACCGGCAAGACAAGTGGCTCTTTTCGGCTCGAGGAACGCTGATCGGGTACTTCGACGACGAAGGAAAACAGATCTACGACAACCAGGGTAAGCCGCTCGGGTACATAGTCACCCGATCCGCACGGCGGTAGCAGGCCGTCATTTTGTCGCCGCTTGTGTCACCAACTGATCGCCCGGTCGAACTGGACCCTCGAGCAGCTCTGTCCAACTGTCATTGGCCAGGCCAACGCGCACCGTCACCGCATCGAACCGTCCGTCCTTGAATGTCCACACGCGCGTCAGTCGGCCGGGCCGCGGGTCTTTCGAGTCCTGCTGGGGGACTGGGGGCTCTTGTTGCCCGAGAGATTTCAAAAGATCGACCGGCGGCCGGAACGTGAGTGCGTTGTTGGGGATGCGAATCGCTCGATCGCGGTGATCTCCGACAAAGGTCATCAACCCGGTTTCCCCAGGAACATACGCACCGTCCGGGTTCTCGACGTCGACGACGGCGGTGTAGGTGACGACGCCGACGGCTGGTGTGTTGGTCGTTGCCTGCGACGTGCGGGCTTGAGTGGACGGTGATGTGGGTGGTTGGGTTCCGCCGGGAGCTGCCGGAGCGTTTGTCGAGCCGGAGGCGGACGACGTTCCGACCGTTCCAACCGCTGTTCCGCCGGTCGCGGAAGCGCCACTCGTGGCGACCGCCGTCGAAGAAGTCGCTGTGGTGTCGACAACCGGCTGCAGCCGCACTTCGTTGACAGTGCCGGTGTGCTGCTGGCGGGCGTGTGACTCGATGACGAAGGTCACCGGCGCGCCCGGACGAACCGCGCCGATCTCGCCTTCGTTGATCTCGCCGAGCAGCAACATGTGCCGGAGGTCGGCGATCGTGAACAAGATCGGGGCGTTCACGGCGGCGTTCACCGTCTGACCGACTTCGACCAGACGATTGACGACGACGCCGTCGATTGGTGATCGAATGATCGCGTGAGCGCGATTGGTTCGGGCCTGCTCGAGTCTGGCGCGGGCTGACTGCACCGCGGCGCCTCCCGCTTTCACGTCAGCAGCGGCCTGCTCGGCGGCCACCCGTGCGGCGTCGAGTTCGGCGGGAGTAATCAGTTCGGTCGATGCAAGACTCCGCGCTCTCGCGAGCTTCACGCGCGCGTCGTCGGCAACGATGCGGAGTCGCGCCAAATCCCCCTCGCTTTGCGCAACCGCTGCCGTCGCTTGCATCACCTCCGCATCGAAGGGTCTTGGATCCAGCCGTGCGAGGAGATCCCCGGCACGAACACGCGAATTGAAGTCAGCGCTTAGCTGCTCGATCGTTCCCGACACCTGGGTTCCGACATCGACGGTCTTCGCAGGCGCCAGGGTTCCGGTCGTCATCACCGTTCTCGTAATCGGTCCCTCGGTGACGGCCGAGGTCACGACGTGCACCGCAGGTCCGCGATATGCGCGCACCGCAACCAGAGCGATCAGGCCAAGTGCAAGTGCGCCTGCGACCAGGCTTGCCAGTGTGACGGACGTACGATGCTTGTTGGTCCAAGCGAGAAGTGTTCTGCCGACACGTCGCTGCAATCTGAATGAGAACGCAGGGGCTTGAGAGACTGCTTGACTATCTGGCGGCGCCGACAGCTCGTCTGCCGCTGGTGCTTTAGCAGAACGCATCCATGGTCGAGTGCAAGAACTGTGACGCCCAAGCTCTAGCGAGGTGTTGATTCTTAGCGGTCAATATGACCGCCAGTGGACTCAAAGGCGCCTTCGTCGGAGCGGACTGAGCAGGAGACCGTCTCGGGCTGAGCCGCTCGGCGGTACGACATCTGACCAGGCAGCCCGCCGGTCACGGCACACGGGTCCGATTCCCCGAATGTTCCGGTGCCCTATTCTGTGGCCGGTCCCTCTTGCTAATCGCGGCGTAAAAGGACACAGCGGCGCGCAGGTCGACCCGGCCGCGTTGCGGCGCGAGTTTCATCTCATGCAGCGTTCCGCTGGAGACAGCAGTGCCGCAGCCGGGCGGGATCGCTTCCCCTCAACAATCGCGAACTTGAGCGTCAGGTGCTGGGGATTTCCGTACGTCGGCCTCGTGTCGTGTGTGATCTCAACGTCGAGAAACCCTTTCTCGCTCATCACGTCGCGCAAGACCTCTGTGAAGCGACATAGGGTTTGACTCTCAAGAGGCCATCCCAGCTTCAGGTAACCACCGTTTGCCTGCAGCCGCGTGCTGAGTTTGTCCCATCCTGATCGAGACAAGTCGAGCTGTTTGGTGCCCACGATCTCGATGCCGGCAACGATGTCATGCCCCTCCACCGGTATGCCATGAATGCCACTGAGGTCACGTTCTTGCTGGCGACCGAACACGATCGACCCAGCGAGGAGCACGCAAGCTGAGACACCGAACGCGGTTGACTTCGTGCTTATCACGTTCGCCTCCAGCTCTCGAACGGATATTCCTCCGCCAAGTGCATCATGATAGCTGAAGAAAACGGCGGTGTTTCGATTCGGTGAGGCCCGTGGTTTACGCCGTTGCCCGAGCAGGGGAAGGCCTAGCACTTCGCCTAATCTGCGGAATGAACTGTCACCCATGTGGCCGGAATAGACCTACGGGATCTGGAGCCGGCGCTCGGACTTGAACCGAGGACCTGCTGATTACGAATCAGCTGCTCTACCAACTGAGCTACGCCGGCTCGAAGGCGTGTGATCGTCGTGCGCCGGACGGCGCACGAGGAACATCGTATTCTAGCACGTCGTCGTGGAACCTGAGCCTTGCTGGACGCCGGCAGTACAATCGACGGCATGTCGGAACCGGAAGTCTGGCTGCGCGGATCGATTCCGGGAATACCTCCCCATCTTCAGCCCGTCGCCCACAGCCTGCTCCAATCGCGCGAGGAGATCCAGCGTGTGCTCGAGCGCATGACGCCGGAGCACCTTTGGCACGCGCATCCGAACGCGGCGTCGATCGGGTTCCATGTGCTCCATGCCATTGGCAGCCTCGATCGCCTCTTCACCTACGCTCGAGGCGCGGCGCTCTCCGATGTGCAGCGTCAGACCCTGACGCAGGAATCGCAGCTGGATGGCAACGTCACCGCCAGCGATCTGCTTGCGGCCTTTGACGCCGGCGTTGAGCGCGCACTCGATCAACTTCGTGGCACCGACGAGACCACGCTGACGGCGAAACGGGAGGTCGGTCGCGCTCGGCTGCCCTCGACCGCCATCGGTCTTCTGTTTCACGCCGCGGAGCACACGCAGCGTCACGTCGGCCAAGCGCTGACGACAAGTCGGATAATGCTCGGTGGGCGGTAGGGCTGCTGCGCCGCGACTATGGAGTTCACCCCGTAGGCTCTAGGCGACGTGATAAACGGAAACGTCTCGTTCGTTCGCCGTTACTGATCGCCAATCAGCGGCCTTAGCTCTGTCCCTTCTTCTTGAACAGCCCGTCGAAGAGCGTCTTCGCGCGACGCTGAAGCTCGTTCTGGAACGCGCGCGCGGCGGCCGCTTCAACGTCCACGGTCACCTGCGGCTGGGTGATCGTTCCGCCGACTACGGCGGGAACGATCACTCGGCCGTCTTGCTGCGCGTAGCGGCGCAAGTCGGTGCCAGCCTGTGCGGTGAGTTCTTTTGATAGCGCGACGTCCCCGCGCGCGTCGAGCGCTCCGGTCGTCAGCTGCAGCCTGCTGCGGCCCTTGACGTCGAAGTCGCGCGAGGTCAGCAACAGGTCGTTGGACGTCAGCGTCCGGTTGGCCAGCGCGAACGTGCCCCCCAGCCGGTTGAATCCCGAACCGGATCCTTCAGGAGGCACGCCGGAGGGCTTGCCGAACGCGAGGACGACGGTGCGCACGAGATCGAGATGCTCGATTGTGCCGTCAGCCAGGACGGCGGTGATCGTGCCTCGCGCCGTTTGCAGAACCGTCTCCGCATCGGCCGCCGACGCCGACAAGATCAGCGTTCCGCCGAGCTTGCCGGTGATGCCGCCGGCAGCTCCATTGGCTTTCATCAGCGGCGCGATATCGAGCCCCTCAACACGTCCGGCCAGCCGGAGCTGTGGCGCAATACCACGGGTGTCGGCATCGAGACGGCCGTTGA
The DNA here is from genome assembly GCA_046732715.1 of Acidobacteriota bacterium. Lineage (GTDB taxonomy): Bacteria > Acidobacteriota > Vicinamibacteria > Vicinamibacterales > 2-12-FULL-66-21 > JALZOC01. The sequence continues at coordinate 8,018 of JBKPNQ010000089.1, forward strand.
ATTGTCCACCGAAGGCACGGAGGGCGAGCGGCGACAGCGCTACGGTGCCGGACTCCAGCGCAATCTTCGTCGACAAGTCGGTGAAGGAGTACGTCGCGAACTGACCCTTCGTTGCGGTGAGTGCAATCGCGAGCTGCATCGGCATCGCACTTCGTCGGTCGTGCTGTGTGCCGCCGGCTGACGACGTGAAGGCGGACGCGATCCCCATCAGCTCGTCCAGATCGAGGACATCGGCGGTCGCCGCGATCGAGCCCTGGAAGCGGCTCACGCTCGAGAACGATCCCTTGCCGTCAATCTTCGAGGACCTGCCACGCAATGTGATCCGCTCGATATCCAGCTGATCGCCGGCGAGCGAGCCTTCGAGATCGATTCGCATCGAATGCGACGGCGCAACGAGCTCGACGTTTTCGAGCGAGATGACGCGGACTGACGCGATGGTCAAGCCAGGCCCCGAGGCTGGAGCGCTCGTTTGCGTGGCAGCCGGCACCAGCGCGATCGGCAACGGCAACGAGAGGCGACTGTTACGGACGATCAGCTCGGCATCCGAGATCGTCCGCGAGAACAGCGCACGCAAGCCGGTGACGAGCCGAACGTGCGCCAGCGTCACTGCAGCTGGCGCGCCAACCGCCACCTCGTCGAGATCGACGGCCACACGCGGATAGATGGCGGCGCTCAGCGCCCCGATGTGGACCGGCTGACCGAGCCGGGCCGTCAACTGCTGCTCGATTGTCGTCCGCGCATAGTTCGACGCCAGCACGCGCGTCGCGACGATATAGACGCCGACAGCCACGACGATGAGCAGGCCGGCAACGATCAGCAACGCACGGCGCATAGGAATCCAGTCTAATGCGGCTCCAGTTTCCAGCTCCCAATTTCCAGTTTCCAGTTTCCGGTTTCCGGTTTCCAGTTCCCAGTTTCCAGTTTCGAGCTCCCCGGGCGGAGTCTCGGCTCCTCACTGGCGGATCCCGGGTCCGGACAGAGCGTGAGGGTTACAATGCCCTTTTGACATCAACCGAGAGAGACATCCATGTCCACACCCACTTCGACCATTCCGAGCCCCACACCGGCCTCGCCCAGCGCTGGCGCCTCGAGCATCCCGACGGTTGCTGCCTTCAATGGCGTGCGCCGAGTGCCAGAGCCGGTCAACGATCCAAATCGATCCTATGCGCCCGGCACGCCTGAACGGGCCGAGCTGAAAGCGCGCTTGACGGGGATGGCGGCCGAGAAGCTCGACATCCCGCTCGTGATTGGCGGCAAGGAAGTCCGCACGGGCCGGACGGCCCAGGCGGTGATGCCACACAATCACAAACACGTGCTCGCTGATTACCATCTGGCAGGGCCGGAGCAGGTTCAGCAGGCAATCGCCGCGGCCGCCGAAGCGCGACGGGAGTGGGGAAGCTGGCCGTGGGAAGATCGCGCGGCGGTGTTGTTGCGCGCCGCCGAGCTGCTCGCGACGACTTGGCGCGCCACGCTCAACGCGGCGACGATGCTGGGGCAGTCGAAGACGGCGTTTCAGGCCGAAATTGACGCGGCCTCGGAGATGATCGACTTCTGGCGCTTCAACGCGTACTTCGCGCAGGAGCTGTACAGTCAGCAGCCGATCAGCGGCCCCGGTGTCTGGAACCAGATGGAGTTCCGGCCACTCGAAGGATTCATTTACGCGGTCTCGCCGTTCAACTTCACCGCCATCGGCGGTAACCTGACGACCGCCCCGGCGTTGATGGGGAACACCGTCATCTGGAAGCCGGCGTCGAGCGCAATTCTGAGCGGCTACTATACGCTCAAGGTTCTCGAGACGGCCGGGCTGCCGCCGGGCGTGATCAACTTCATCCCTGGTGACGCGCGCGAAATCAGCACACAGCTGCTCGATTCGCCAGAGCTCGCCGGCGTCCACTTCACTGGCAGCACCGAAGTGTTCAACGGGATGTGGAAGAAGATCGGCGAGAACATCGGCCGCTATCGTGGCTACCCGCGGCTGGTCGGCGAAACCGGCGGCAAGGACTTCATCGTCATTCACCCGTCCGCCGATCCGGTCGAAGCCGCGGTCGCCATCGTGCGAGGTGGGTTCGAGTATCAGGGGCAGAAGTGCTCGGCCGCCAGCCGCGTGTATGCGCCGCGTTCGCTGTGGAACGACATCCGCGATCGGGCGACCGCCATGATGAAGGAGATCAAGGTTGGCGACGTCGCCGACTTCCGCAACTTCATGGGCGCGGTGATCGATCAGAAGGCGTTCACGAAGATCAGCGGATACCTCGATGATGCGAGGCGGAACGCGAACGTGCTCGGCGGCGGCACGGCGAAAGGAGACGAGGGATACTTTATCGACCCGACGCTGATTGAAACCTCGGATCCGGGGTATCGCTTGTTGTGCGAGGAAATCTTCGGGCCGGTCGTGACCGCCTACGTCTATCCGGACAGCGAATGGCGCGAGACTCTCGACGTTGTCGATCGTACGTCGCCGTACGCGCTGACCGGTTCGGTGTTCAGCCGCGATCGTGCCGCGGTCAGGGAAGCGATGAGCGCGCTTCGCAATTCCGCCGGCAACTTCTATATCAATGACAAGCCGACTGGCGCGGTCGTCGGTCAGCAGCCGTTTGGCGGCGCGCGAGGATCCGGCACGAACGACAAGGCGGGATCGATGCTGAACCTGGTCCGCTGGGTGAGCGCCCGCACGGTGAAGGAGACCTTCGTGCCGCCGCGCGATTTCACGTATCCGTTCATGGCGGAAAAGTGAAGCGCCTGCGGCCCGAGCGAGTGGGGCCCCACGAGCAGCGAGTAATGCTAGACAGGACTGAGATAGCATGGGCGCATGTTGCACGTGCTCCCCATGCTGCTCGCACTGGCTCTGTCGTCGCCGCCACCGGCGACGGCGCTTGCGTCGACGTCGATCGCCATGTCCAAGGCAGGCGATGCGGTCGTCACGTTGACCATCAATGATTCGGGGCTTCCGCCGGTCACCGCCCTCGACGTGACCGTCGACGGCGAGGTGAAGACGACGGTGCTGGTGTTCGGCAAGATCGGGCACCCGCCGTACACGGCGCTGTTGCACGGCCTCGCCGCAGGCGGCCACGAGATCACCGCACAACCCTCGCCGTACTGGACGTGGCCAGCGGCAGCGGCAGCTCCGACGTTGACCGCCTTCGCGGCGCCTGACTCTGTGGCCGTGGCGCACGCCCCGGCGTTGTGGTTGCGGGCCGATACGATCGGCACGTCGACCGACCTTCCGCTCGTGCTCTACGCCGAGGATCTGCGTGTCGATGGTACCGGCATCCTTCGATACAGCTTTATTTTCTCGAACGAGGACGGCGGCACGGCGACGCCCGCGCTGCTCGCTCGGTGGGGACGCACGACCGACATCGAGATGGCCTACGAAGAGGAGTGGAAGGCGGGACGCATGGTGGGCGCGCGCTATCAGGCACCCGATCATCACGTGCTCGACTACGCGGGGAGCAGGCAGAACGACCATCCGACGCTCGTCGATGCCACCTTGAACAATGTGTTTCTCGATCGGGGCCGCACCGCTGTACGGATTACGATGGTGCCGACGCTCGTCAACCTGGAGTCCGCGACCCGCGAGTCGGTGATGGACAAGGCACCGTGGGTATATCGCCGGATGGCCGACGAACTCCAGGAAGAAGGGAAGACGGCCGTGTACGGCGACGTTCGCCAGTATCTGTACGTTGATGCGAAGCTGACGCTGTCCGATGCTGCAGTGGCCGCGACCGCCCGGGGCGACGACGGAACCTGGCGATCGTCAGACCGTGGGATCAAGGATCTCGCGGTCGATCGCAACGGCTGGGTGCGAATCGCGATTCCGCAGTCACGCCGTGCCACCGATGTGGGCTTCGTGTGCTATCCGCTGAAGTCCGCGCCCGGCAAGTGTCGCGTCGAGATCAGCCGCGTATTGTCTCTAGGAGATGATTACAAGCCAGGACCCGATCGTGGCGCCGGCACGTTGGATCTGCAGGCCGGAGAGATGCGGAGTATTCAGTTGAAGTAACGCGTCCGGCTGCCGGCTTGCGAACCGCCCACCGCCCACCGCGAACCGCGAATCGCGATTCAAATTGTCTTGAGCAGCGCTTCGGCGTAGACGAAGTCGTAGCTATCACGTCCTTCGACAATCGACTTACACACCGGCGCCAGCACGTTGCGCGCTTCCTCGGTACGTCCAAGCCTGATCAGAAAGCTCGCGTAGCCGCGCGACGATCGCAGCGTATACCACTGGCCGCCCTGTTGGCGTGCGATCTCGAGCGACTCGAGATACGCACGCTCGGTGCCTTCATGATCGCCCATCGCCAGGAGGATCTCGCCGAGCAGGCGTCGATTCTCGGCATCGTACGAGTGCTGGCTGGACTGATCGGCGAATGCGCGCGACTCTTTGATCGCCGCCAGCGCCTCGTCCAATCGGTTTGCGCGCAGTAGTCCTCCTGCGAGCAGCACGAGATAGTACGGACGCAGCAGGCCAGAACGCGTGATGGCGTGGGCGGCGAGGCCGGCCTTCAGTTCGTCCATGCCCCGATCGATCTCGCCGAGCTCGATGAGCGCCCGCCCGCGAAGCGGCGCGCCCCACTGCAGCTCCTGCGCGATTCCATGCGCGCGGCAGAGCGACTCCAGCTCGTCGAAGACGCGGCAGACTTCCGCCGGCTCCCGGCGCGCGAGATGAATGATCGTGCTGAACAGCAGCGCAAACGCCAACGGCTGGGGATGCTCGAGCGCCCGGGCTTCGGCCACCGCCCTGCGAACGTGCTGCAACCCCTGGTCTGGAAACCCCCTCATCGTGAAGGTTCGAGCGATCTCGCACCGGCAGAAGATTCCCGGGTCGATTCCCGTGTCCCAGACCCGCGGTTTGTGAAACGCCGGATCGTACAACTCGAGTGCGCGCGCCAGGTGATCGTGTCCGACCTCGAGCTCGCCCATGTGGAAGAGTGCCGCGCCCAGTGTCCACTGGCCAATCATCTGCAGGTTGGGGTCGCCGAGCCGATTGAAGAGATCGAGCATCTCGAGCGCCACCTCGCGTGCGGTGGTGATTTCACCCGACACAATGTGATGCGCCGACATGCCGATTAGGACGGGAACGACCCGCGCCGGGTCGTCGATCTGATGACACAGCTCGCGCGCCCGCGCGTACGCCCGGCCGACTTCGGCCACCGCGTAGCCGCGGCTGGTCTTGATACAGAGGCCGTAGGTCATCTGCAGGCCGAGTTCGGCCGCAGCCTTCGCCGGCGAGTCCGGTTCGTGGTTCAGCAGCTCGAGGCCGCGCCGCGCGAGGCGTTCCGTTTCATCGTGCGCGTACAGCCGGGCGGCGGCCTGCGCCGCCTGATTCCAGTACTCCGCGGCGCGGACGTTGTCGCGCGCTGATTCGAACAGCAACGCGATTTGCGCGGCGCAATCGCACGGCTGTCCACCGAGCCGCCCGACCAGCTGCTGGGCGATGGCGCGGCTGAGCGCCGCTCGTCGTGTCGCCCGCAACGAGGTATCGAAGGCGTTGTGATAGATGTGATGCGCGAAGCGGTATCGCAGCGTCAACTGACGGTTGCCGGTCTCGTGTTCGTCGACGAAGCGGACGAGCGCATGCTCGCGCTCGAGCCGCTCCAGCGCGTCTTCGATGTCCTCTTCAGTCCGTTCGAGCACGGCGGACAGAAGCGCGGTGTCGAAATCGAGTCCCTGAACGCTGGCGGTTCCGAGCAGACGCCGGTCGCCGTCGTCGAGCGCGTCGATCTTGCGCTGCACCAGGCTGCGCACCGACTCGGGCAGTTCCCGGGTCAGCGATGACAAGTCCTCGGTGATGATCCATTTGCCATCTTGCTGCTTGAGCACCTGACGCCGCCGCAAATCGCGCAGCACATCGACGACGAACAGGGGATGGCCTTCAGTGCGCTGGTGGATGACGCCGGCAAATCCACGTGGAAAGGCGTGATCCGGAAACTGCAGCGCCAGATACCGATTAATCGCGACTTCGTCGAAATGACCCGGCGAGATTTCGCGGCAGGCGCCGCGGGACACGAGGTCCAGCTTCATCGGCAGAAACGCGTGCTTCGTCTGCGCGAGCTCCGACGGCCGGCAGGTCGCGATGATCAGCAGCCGCATGTTGTCCATGCGGCGCGCAAGATATCCGATCAAATCGGTGGTTGACGGATCGGCCCAGTGCACGTCATCGAAGCACAACACCACTGGATGGATGCGCGTGACTTCTTCGAGCAGCGCGCCGATCTCCCGCTTGAGCCGCTCCTGCGAGCCGACCGCGACATCGGCGGCCAGGCGCGCGGCCGACGAATCATCCTCCGGAAGCGGCGTGATCTGTGCGTACCAGCTTGGCGCGACCGCGCGAAGCAGCCGGGACAGGCTGCCATGTTTCTCGCTGTGCTGAAGGCTGTCGAGCACCTCCAGGACGGGCAGGTAGGCTTCCGCTCCGGCAAGGCGTTCCGAGCAGCGGCCGCGGCCAACGCGCACGACTTCGCCGCGGTCCTCGAGCAGCTTGATGAAGGCGTCAAGGATCGTGGTCTTGCCCAGACCAGCTTCCGCCGAGAGAAACACCATGCGTCCCTTGCCCCGCTCGGCGCGCTCGAACTCGTGCAGGAGCGCGTCCATTTCCAGATCGCGTCCCACCACTGCGCGACTGGATCGGGACGTGCGCTGGCTGACCGTGACCGCGGAGAGCGCCGTGGCGATCGACGCGTCGTGCGCGAGCCCTAAGCGATAAAGCACTTCGCCGGCGCCCGGACGCAAACGGGAATCCTTCTGCAACGCCTCGAGAATCAGCTGGTCGAGCGCCCTCGGCACCTCCGGGTTGACGAGCGACGGTGGTTCGGGGGTCTCCCACATGAGGGCGTGCAGGGTGCCGAGCTGCGAGGCGGCCATGAATGGATGCCGCCCGGTCACGAGCTCGTAGAGCACCGCGCCGAACGCGAAGATGTCGGCCTCGGGTGCGACTGTTTCGCCTCGCGCCTGCTCAGGGGACATGTAGGCGACCGTCCCGATGATCAGTCCGGGTTCGGTGGCCATCCCCGTCGTCGATCCGGCAGTGACCGTCGAGCGGTGCAGGCGGGCGAGACCGAAGTCGAGCAACTTGATGTAGCCGTCGGGCCGGACCATGACGTTCTCGGGCTTGATGTCACGGTGGACGATCTGCGCAGCGTGCGCAACGGCAAGCGCCTCAGCGACCTGCCTCGCGATCGCGATCGACCGCTCCAGCGGAAGTCCTTCACTCGCCAGCTGACGAAGCGTCCGTCCTTCGACGAGCTCCATCGCGATATAGCGATCGGTTCCAACGACACCGGTCTCGTAGATGGTGACGATGTTCGGGTGATTGAGGGCTGAAGCGAGCGTTGCCTCCCTCAGCAGTCGCTCGAGCGCATCGTCCTGTGAGCTCTGATCGGCGACGAGGATGCGGCGAATGACTTTCAGCGCGACATCACGCCCGAGGCGCGGGTCCTGCGCACGGTAGACCTCTCCCATGCCGCCGGCGCCCAGCTGGCTGACGATTTCGTACGGACCAACAGGAGTCCCCGCGGCGAAGGTCATGGAAGGATGGCGATTATATCAATTGAACCGAAGGGACCCGACGAGTGGATAGTGATCTGAGCCGTATCGAGAGGCCCCGCGCTGAAATTCCGCCCGCCAACCGGGCGCCAATCGATAGAACACGTGATCGAGCCGCAGCAGGCCGCGGAACGTCGGGCGGCGATCGGTAATCTCCGTCTCCGGAAAGGCGCGAGCGGTTTCCTCGTAAGCCTGATCTGAGAAGCCGAACCACGTATTGAAATCGCCTCCCAGGATCGTCGGCTCGTTGTCCGCGAGCAGCGACGCCAGACTGCGGGCTTGGCGCGCGCGCCCGTATTCGGCGCCGATCCATCCGCGTTTGACGCCAGCCAGGTTGTCGAGGTGTGCGGAGACAACCCGCACGCGCCATGGTTTCCCAGTCGAGCCGACGCCTGTCAGGGTTGCTGCCACGGCGACACGGCGCTGCCGTTCGAAGGGCAATTCCATGGCTTGCAGATCCGTGAGCGGAAGACTCGAAAGGATCGCGTTGCCTCTGTCCTCGTCTGAAGTGGCGTCGCCGTTTCGCATCGACGGGACGTAATAGACTCCCAGCCCAAGCTCACGACCGATTTCCTCTATCTGGCGCGGATGAAGATCCGTGGCGGCGCCCAACCGTCCTGCAAACGCGGCATGAAGATCGAGCAGCGTCGGCACCCCAGGGCCTCCGCGACAGACCTCCTGCAGCAGCAGCACGAGCGGGCGGTTGCCGAGCGGCAGGCTTCGAACGAACCGGACGACGTCGGCATCGCCAACGGCTGTATTCCAACTCACGAT
>JBKPNQ010000090.1:0-8632 GCA_046732715.1 Acidobacteriota bacterium
TACCGCGTCAGCTTTCTGTACTTGATCCGGTGTGGCTGATCGGCCTCGGCGCCAAGCCGGCGATGCCGATCCGCTTCGTAGTCCTGGTAGTTCCCCTCGAACCACACCACCTTGCTGTCTCCCTCGAACGCGAGCATGTGCGTGGCGATGCGGTCCAGGAACCATCGATCGTGGCTGATGACGACGGCGCAGCCGGCAAAGGCGAGGAGCGCCTCCTCGAGCGCGCGAAGGGTGTCGACGTCGAGATCGTTGGTCGGCTCGTCCAACAGGAGCAGATTCGCTCCGCCCTTCAGCAGCTTGGCCAGGTGAACGCGATTGCGCTCGCCACCAGACAGTGACCCGACCTTGCGCTGCTGATCGCGTCCCTTGAAATTGAACCAGGAGACATAGGCGCGGGAGGCCACTTCGCGCTTTCCGAGCTCGACGTTGTCCCGCCCGCCCGTGATCTCTTCCCACACGCTCTTGTCCGGCGACAACGCGTCCCGCGACTGATCGACATAGCCAACCTGCACCGTCTCGCCAAGCCGCAGAGTGCCCGCGTCCGGCTGCTCAGCCCCAGTGATCATGCGGAAGAGTGTCGTCTTGCCTGCGCCATTGGGCCCGATCACGCCGACGATGCCGCCGCGCGGCAGCGTGAACGACACGTCGTCCATCAGCAGGACATCGCCGTACCCCTTGCGAAGCGCGCGTGCCTCGACGACGATGTCGCCGAGACGCGGGCCCGGGGGAATGTAGATCTCGACCTGCTCGATCTTTTGAGCGGTCTCCTCTTTCAGCAGATCCTCGTAGGCATTGAGACGCGCCTTGCCCTTGGCCTGACGCGCACGCGGCGACATCCGAATCCATTCGAGCTCGCGCGACAGCGTGCGCTGGCGCTTGGTTTCGGCCTTCTCTTCAACCTCGAGGCGTCGTTGTTTCTGATCGAGCCAGGACGAGTAGTTGCCTTCCCAGGGAATGCCCGACCCGCGATCGAGTTCGAGAATCCAACCGGCCACGTTGTCGAGAAAGTAGCGGTCGTGAGTCACCGCGACGACGGTGCCCGGATAGTCCTTGAGAAAGCGTTCGAGCCACGCGACCGATTCCGCATCGAGATGGTTCGTCGGCTCGTCGAGGAGCAGGAGGTCGGGCGATTTCAGCAACAGCCGGCACAGCGCCACGCGGCGCCGCTCCCCCCCTGACAACTTCGCGACATCCGCGTCAGGCGGCGGCAGCCGCAGCGCGTCCATGGCCAGTTCGAGACGCGAATCCAGGTCCCAGCCGTTCGCCGCCTCGATTCGATCCTGAACCTTGCCCTGCTCCTCGAGGATCTTTTCCATCTCCTCAGGCGACAACTCTTCTCCGAACTTCGCGTTGATCTCGTCGTAGCGGGTCAGCAGCGCCTTGATTTCGGCAACTCCTTCCTCGACGTTGCCCAGCACCGTCTTCGCCGGATTGAGCCGCGGCTCCTGCTGGAGAAAGCCAACGGTGATGCCGTCGGCCGGCCAGGCCTCGCCAACGAACTGCTGATCCTCCCCGGCCATGACCCGCAGCAGCGTGCTCTTGCCAGCACCATTGAGTCCGAGGACGCCGATTTTTGCGCCCGGCAGAAACGAGAGCCAGATGTCTTTGAGGACGACGTGGTCTGGAGGATGAACCTTTCCCAGACCCTTCATGGTGTAAATGAACTGCATAAATCGATTGCTGATTGGTGATTGCTGATTTGAATGACGAATTGATGATTGTAGATCGACGGATCGGCCTGCCCGCCGTCCGCCGGGAAAAGCTTACAGCGCCCGATCCGGCCTCACCGGCACTGCGACCTTTGCTTTGGGCAGATCGGGGGTGAAGTCCTCGCCCGGGTTGATGAAGCGATCCGATTCGAGCATGTACTGCTTGTCGTAGAGCGTGCGATAGCGGCCGCCGAGTGCGAGCAGTTCGGCATGGGTACCGCGCTCCACGATTTCTCCGTGCTCGAGCACCAGGATCTGATCGGCACTGCGAATCGTCGACAGTCGGTGGGCAATCACGAACGTCGTCCGTCCCGCGCGCAGGGATCGCAGGCCGTCCTGAATCATCGCTTCGCTTTCGCTGTCGAGGCTCGAGGTCGCTTCGTCCAGGACGAGGATGCGCGGATCGGCCAGGATGGCGCGCGCGATCGCGACGCGCTGGCGTTGGCCTCCCGACAGCTTCACGCCGCGCTCGCCGACGACGGTGTCGTACTTCTTCTCGAACTCCTCGATGAACTCGTCGGCGTGGGCGACGTGGCTGACGCTGCGGATCTGGTCCATGGTCGCGTCCATTCGCCCGTAGCGGATGTTGTCGCCGACGGTTCCGTCGAACAGGAAGTTGTCCTGGAGCACGACGCCGAGTTGCGATCGGTAGTCGCGGAGGCGGACGGTCGCGAGGTCGCGGCCGTCGACGAGAATGCGGCCGCTTTTCGGGCGGTTGAAGGCCATGACCAGGCTGATGAGCGTGCTTTTCCCGGAGCCGCTCGACCCGACCAGCGCGGTGGTCGTCCCGGCGGGCGCGCGGAAGCTGACCTGCTTCAGCACGGCAACGCCGGGGTTGTATTCGAACGTCACGTCTTCGAACACGATCTCACCGTCGATCGCGTCGAGCGTCGCCCGGGTGCTGTCTTCATCGTCCTCGGTCTTCATCGTCATGAGATCGTGGATGCGATCGAGGCCGGCGAACGCTTCGCTGATCTGCGTGCCAATCGACGCGATTTGCACGACCGGAGCGGCCATCAGGCCGGTGAACAGGATGTAGTTGATGAAGTCGCCGAGCGTCATGTGGCCGGCCATGATCGAGCGTCCACCAACGACGATCATGATGACGCCAATGGCACCGACGACGACGGTAGAGAACGCCGTGATCCCCGACACGCCGGTAATCGACTGCGCGACGTTGCGAAAGAGCCGGTGAACGCCTCTCGTGAAGACGAGTTCTTCACGCTTTTCCGCGGTGTAGGTCTTGACGATGCGGATGCCGCCCAGCGTTTCATTCAGGCGGCCGGTGACCTCCGCGTTGATCTTTCCGCGCTCGCGGAAGAGAGGACGGAGCCGTTTGAAGGCAAGCGCCATCGCGCCACCAAACGTGGCCAGCGCAATGATGGTGATACAGGTCAGATACCAATTCAGGTAGAACAGGTAGGCCAGCGCGAAAAGCGCCGTCACGACGCTGCCGGTCAATTGAACCAGCCCGGTCCCGACGAGATTCCGGATGCCTTCGGCATCGGTCATGATCCGCGAGATCAACACGCCAGATTGCGTGGAGTCGAAATAGTTGATCGGCAGTCGGGCGACATGCGCTTCGACCCGTCGTCGCATGTCGGTGATGGCTCGCTGCGCGGCGACGCCAAGGACTTGCGACAGCGCAAACGACGTCACCGCCTGCACCAACGTCGCGGCGCCTGCCGCGATCGCCAGCGGAACGAGCATCTCCGCGCGCTTCTTGCCGATGACATCGTCGATGAGGAACTTGGACGTGGCCGGCAGAACAAGGCCCGACAGCCGATTGATCAGCATCAGCGCCAGACCCATCGCCAGCCGGCCGCGCCGGGCCCAGATCAGCGCCTTGGCCTCGTTCCACGCGGCCGACGTCAGCGTCTTTTTCTTCTTCGGGTCAACCGCGGCAGCTGCGCTTGCCGCGCCGCCACGACGACCACCACGCGCGCCTTCGGACCTGGGGAGGCGCATCCCCATACCCATCGCCATGACTAAATAGGACGCCTTTCGGTCAGATTCAGCCCCCGACTGGAGCCATGAACCCGAAGCTCTGAGCCTTCCAAAACATAGCGGTCGATCGCCTGAGCCACACCACCATCATTATTACTACCGGTAATCGCCCATCCACGTGCCTTCAGCTCGGGCAACGCGTTTTCCATCAGCACAGCCGTTCCGGCAAATTCGAGCATCTGCAGATCGTTCAGATTGTCTCCCATCGCCATCACCTGGTCGGGCGCAAAGCCGCGCTCGCCGGCCCAGGCTCGAAGCGCTGAGCCTTTGGAACAGCCTGCGGTGACGATGTCGAGGAGAGAGAAGTCCCGATGGATGTACTCGGTCAGCGCAACTGAAAAGCCGTCTGCCCGTTGCTGGAGGCGTTCGAACAGCGCGCGCATCTCGACGCAGCCGCCCGAGAACATGACCTGGATCGGATCCTCGGTCAGACAGTTCTCGAGTGGCGCGACCTCACCAAGGAAGGGGCGATTCAGTTCGAAAAAGCGACGGTGCCGCGGATGCTCCCAGTCGATCGCTTCGAAGACCACTTGCCCTTCGCGCGGCCGATCGAACACGACCGCAGCACTGACGCGATGCTCGGGGAAATCAGCCAGCACCTTCTGTGCCGTTGCCCGAGGCAGCAGGCTGCGCATCAGCGTCCGGCCGTCGCGGGCCTTGACGATTGCGCCGTTGCTCAGGATAAGAGTGAGAGGTCCGGGCAGCGATTCAAAAATCGGACGGGCAAACTCGTAGCGACGCCCGGTCGCGAGCGCCACCTCGACCCCGGCGTCGATTGCACGCGCGATCGCCTCGTGATTGACGGTTGGAATTCTTCCTTCGCTATCGAGAAGGGTGCCGTCGATGTCGAGGGCGAGGAGGCGGATCATCGAAAGTTAAAGTTAAAAGTTAAGAGTGAAGAGTGAAAAGGGACGGACGCAAGCCAAAAGGGACAAGCCGAACCATTGTACTTCGGCCCTGCTTGTCCCGGTGGCTCTGTACTTTTAACTTTTAACTTTTAACTTTTTAGAACTGCACCCGAAGCTCGCCGACGACCTGAGCCTTGATGATGTCGCCGAACACGTGCTGTTGGATTTTCTGGTTGGCGATGTTGGTCGCTTTGAGCGTCGCGGTCAGCCGATCCTTTGGCCCCCAGTGAACACCGAACGATCCGTTGACGAGGGTGTAGGCGTCGGTCGTCCCGTGGTAGCGGTCGTCGAGGACGTCTTGCCAGAACGCATCACCCGTGTAACCAACCGAGAACGCGCCGAAGTAGCGGTTGTAGTTGATTGTCGTGCCAATGTTGAAGCGATTGTTGGGCGGCAGATTCAACTCTGAGATGTCAAACCCTTCCGGCTCGGGATCCGCCTGATAGGAATAGTTGACTGACAGGCCGACGTACTTGTTCACGGGCGTGTCCACGCCGAACTCGACCCCCTTCTGCGTCGTCTTGCCGAAGTTCAAGTAGGTGAACTGGGCAGGAAAGCCGGCACCGCCGGTGGCGATGGTGATCGCGCCTGGCGGGAGCGGCCAGCCGGGAGGCGGATTGGACGCCGTCCAGCGGGTATTCGGCACTTCGGTGAAGAAGATGTCGTTCTTGGTCTTGTTCACATAGAACGCAGCACTCACGAGAACTTGACGGCCAACCACACCGGTGTAGCCGATCTCGTACGCGTCAAGCGTGGTCTCGGTCAGATCCTGATCGCCGTACGGATGAATCGGCAGCAAGTAGACCTGCCCGGCCAGCAGAGGACTGAACAGACCGAGATTGATCGGCTCGGTCAACATGACGTCGAGAAAGTTGTTGATCACCGACGGTGCCCGGTAAGCGCGGTTGTACGAGAGGCGGATGGACTGATTCGGGTCCGGCTTGATCATGAATGTCGTACGGGGCGAGAAGACAAACTCGTCCAGATAGTCGAATCGGTCCATGCGCGTGCCGATCGACCACCGGAAATGGTCCGACAGGAAGATTTCATCCTGCGCGTACAGTCCAAGTTCGGTGCGATTGTCGGCCTGCGGCGCGATGGACAAATCGAACCCGTTGAAGCGCAAATTGCCGCCGTAGCTGACGACGTGGCGCGACGCGAAGGTGTTGACGTTGGAAACGTCAAAGTCGACGGTTTTCGTGTCGAACGCAAACTTGATGAATTGACCAGTCGGGTCGCGCGCCAGCAGGTTGGTGGCATTGCCATTCAACTGTTGAAAGAAGGAGGCTGCGCGGAATCCTTTCCGCGTGAAGTTGACGCGGCCGTACCCCATGACCGATCCGCTGTCGATGTCGAACGGCCCGATGCCGGTATGCATGATGCCTTCGGTTCCGGAGACGCCGCCCGAGAACGTCAGCTTGCGTCCGTCCTCGTAGTCATAGTCGACGCGGCCGTCAACCTTCGGCTGCAGCGTGCCGCTGTTCGTATACGCCGGATACTGTGTCCCCGGAGGTGGAGAACCGGGAATGACACCAGTGGGACGCGTCAGCGGATCCTGCGAATAGGCACCCGCCGACACCTTGTAGGCCCACCGGTCGTTGACGGCCTGCGCATGCGTTCCGTTCACGTACCACACGGCACCGGCATCTTCGTTCTCGCGGCCGAACGAACCGAGGCCGAACGTCACCGACGAACCAGGCATCTCACGTGGCGACTTGGTGATGACGTTGACGACGCCGTAGAGCGCGTTGGCTCCCCACACTGCCGAGGCGGGACCTCGTATTACTTCAACCTGTTTAATCTCGTTCAGGTTGACCGGCAGGAAATCCCACATCACGAACCCGAACATGTCCTGATACAAGCTGCGGCCATCGAGCAACGCCAGGGTCCCCGTGGCCAGCGTCCCGGTCGCGGCGCGGCTCGTGGCATTGATGTCGCGCGCCGAAACTTGCGTCACGTTCAGGCCGGGAACCGTGCGCAACAGGTCGGCAAAGTTCTGCGACGGTGCGTTCTGAATCATCGGACTGGTGATGACCGTCATCGTGGCCGGCGCATTGGTCAACTTCTCCTCGGTCTTCGACGCGCTGACGACAACCGTCTCCTCGTACTTTTGCTGTTCATCTGGCGGGTTGGTCGGCTGCTGCGGTGTCGAGGGCGGCTGCGCGGTCGTCGGCTGTTGTGACGTGCTGGGCTGCGGCGCTTGCGCGGCCGCCGCCAGCGGGATCGCCGCGACGACGAAGGCCGTCATGAAGGCGGCCCGACAGACCAGTTTCATACACGCTCCTTTGAATCCGTAGCCGGACCCCGGTCCGGACCTGAAGGTACTCCGAACGAGCGGCGCTCCTGATTCCAGAGTATCGGCCGTACCGTGAAAAGTCGTGAATAGGCCGTGAGAAGTACGGTCGGCGCCATGGGAGGGCCTTGTTCTGGGAGGCCTGCCGGATATACCACAGCCCGCCCCGGCGTTCAACACTGCTAGACTGTCCGGCTGGGAAGACGAAGACCTTCAATGAGCACTGAAGCTGCCGTTGCGAAAGACCCGCGCACGATTCCGCCCGACGAATGGGCGGCATGGCCTGACGAGAAGCTGCTGGATCTGCGGGTCTCGCAGCTGGGAGTCACCATCGAGGGCAGCATCCTCGAGTCGCGTATCGCCGAATTGCAACGGGAGCTCGATGCGCGCGGGCTCGTCTTTCAACCACACTTCTGGCTCTCGGCCGAATGGTTCTCACCCGATGGCGTACCGGGTGTGGCCATTCCGTTCTACCTCGCACATCCGCGGCTGGAAAAGCTGGAACGTGCGCAGATGCTCGAGGTCGAAGGGGGCAACGAAGCGTGGTGCATGAAGATTCTGCGCCACGAAGCCGGGCACGCGATCGACAACGCGTACAAGCTGCGGCAACGCCGGCGCCGGCAGCAGTTGTTCGGGCCGTCGTACATGCAGTATCCCGATTACTACACGCCGAAGCCGTACAGCAAAAGCTTCGTGCTGCACCTCGACAGCTGGTACGCGCAGAGCCACCCGGATGAAGACTTCGCCGAGACGTTCGCGGTGTGGGCGACGCCGGAGTCAGACTGGCGCGGCCGCTACACGGGTTGGCCGGCGCTGAAAAAACTGGAATACATCGACGCGCTGATGGGCGAACTGGCCGGCAAGCCGATGCTGGTGCAGACGCGGCGGAAAGTGGAACCGCTCCAGAGCATCCGGAAGACCCTTCGCGCGCACTACGAACGCAAGCGTCGTCATTACGGCGTCGAGCATCCACACTTTTACGATCGCGATCTGAATCGACTGTTTTCCTCCCGCCCCGAGCACGCCGCCAATATGAAGGCCGCCCGGTTCATCGCGCGCGTTCGCAAAGATGTGCGGAGGATGGTCGCGGCCGGCACCGGCGAGTACCAATACACGATCGACCAGGTGCTCGAGAACATGATCAAGCGCGCCAATGAGATGAACCTTCGACTCAAGCGGCCGGAAGACGAGACGAAGCTCGATTTCACGATCATGCTCACCGTGCAGACGATGAACTATCTGCACAGCGGACGACACAGAGTCGCGCTTTAATCACTCCGAGGGGCTTCGCCCCTCGGACTCCCCGACACGCTCTCTCGCTCGCCGCTGCGACGGCTCGCTCCGTTCGCGTGGCTCGCTCGCCGTGCTCGCTCGCAGCTCTTCTCCCTTCCCCTTGCCGACCGGCTTCGCCCCTCGGACTCCCCGACACGCTCTCTCGCTCGCCGCTGCGACGGCTCGCTTCCGCCTCCGCTAAAGCTACGGCGGACGGGCCGAAGCCTTGGCGAAGGCGGGCCGTTCGCGTGGCTCCTCGCGTCGCCTTGCCGAGGGGCGTCACAGCGAATCGGTGGCGCTCCATTCGTGAACATCCACGAGCCCCGCTTCGTCAACAAACGGGAGCGCCTTGAACTGGATGGCGTCGACGAAACTGAACACGGCTGTGTTGGCGCCGATACCGAGGCCGAGCGAGGCGACGACCACGGCGCTGGCCATCGGGG
>JBKPNQ010000091.1:0-13654 GCA_046732715.1 Acidobacteriota bacterium
CGCTCCTGGAGCCGCTCCATGTAGATGTAGAACACCGGCGTGACGTAGAGCGTGAGTGTCTGCGAGACGAGCAGGCCACCGACGACGGCCAGGCCGAGCGGACGCCGCGCTTCGGCCCCGGCGCCCCATCCCATCGCGATCGGCAGCGTGCCCATCAACGCGGCCATCGTAGTCATCATGATCGGCCTGAACCTGACCATGCACGCCTCGTGTATAGCCTCGGCCGCGCCAAGGTTGCGGTCGCGACGCGCTTCGATCGCGAAGTCGATCATCATGATGCCGTTCTTCTTGACCAGACCGACCAGCATGATGACGCCGACGAACGCGTAGATGTTCAAGTCCTGCTTGAAAATCAGCAGTGTCAACAGCGCGCCAAAGCCGGCGGATGGCAGGCCAGAAAGAATCGTGATCGGATGGATAAAGCTCTCGTAGAGGATGCCGAGCACGACGTAGATCACGAAGATGGCGAGCACCAGGATCCAGCCAAGGCCCTTCAGCGAGTCCTGGAAGGCCTGCGCTGTTCCCTGGAAGCTGCCTGAAACCGTGCTCGGCAGCGTCTCCCGCGCCAGTTGCTCAACCCGTGCCACGGCGTCACCAAGAGCGACTCCCGGCGCGACGTTGAACGAGAGCGTCACGGACGGCAACTGGCCGATGTGGTTGACCGACTGTGGACCGACCGTCTCCCGCGCCGAGACGACCGCCGACAGCGGGATCAATTTGTTGCCAGGCCCCTGGACGTACAACATCGACAGGGCCGCAGGATCCTGCTGGTACTGCGGCGCCACTTGCATGATGACCTGATACTCATCGTTCGGCGCAAAGATCTGCGAAATCTGCCGCGACCCGTAGGCCGACGAGAGCGCTGATTCGACCTGGTCGACGGTCAGACCCAACGCCGCGATCTGTTCGCGATCCAGTTGCACGTTGAGCTCGGGGTTTCTGATCTGCAAGTCCGAGTTCACGTCGGTGAGTCCGGGAACGTTTCGCAACGCAGCCTCGAAGCCGGGTGCCACCCGATATAGCTCTTCGGTGTCCGGATCCTGCAGCGAGTACTGGTACCCTGCGGGTGACCTCATGCCGCCGATGCGGATCGCCGGTGGGTTCTGGAGCACCACGCGGACGCCGGGGACACGGGCCAGCTTCGGCCGGAGCTCCTCGATGACCTGATCGGCCGAGAGTGTGCGCTCGTTGAGAGGCTTCAGATCGACGTTGATTCGGCCGCCTCCGCCTCCTGGTCCTCCGATGTTCGATGTGAACGACGAGACATTGGGATCCGCGGCCAGGATGGCCATGATTTCTCTCTGATGCGCGACGTTGGCCTCGAAGCCGATGCCCTGAATGGTTTCGATATTCCCGCTGAGCTGACCAGTATCAACACTGGGAATGAATCCGGTCGGCACAATCCGGAACAGATAGACGGTGCCGACGAGCAGCAGGGCCGACACGACCATCGTCGTGCCCTTGAACCGAATCGTCTGCGTCAGCGTCCAGCCGTACGCCTGAAGCGAGCCGTCGAAGATACGCTCGACGGCGTTGTACAGCCGGCCGTGCCGCATCGAGTGCGGCGCTTTGAGGAAGCGGCTGCACAGCATCGGCGTCAACGTCAGCGACACCAGACCGGAGACGAGGATGGCCGCCGCGATCGTGACCGCGAACTCGTGCATCAGCCGGCCGACGATGCCGCCCATGAACAGAATCGGAATAAAGACCGCAGCGAGCGACAGGGTCATCGAGACGATCGTGAACGCGATCTCCTTCGAACCATCGAGCGCCGCCTGGAGACGCGACTTCCCCATCTCCATGTGCCGGACGATGTTCTCCAGCATGACGATCGCGTCGTCGACGACGAAGCCGACCGAGAGCGTGAGCGCCATCAGCGACAGGTTGTCGATGCTGTAGCCAAAGCCCCACATCACAGCAAACGTGCCGACGATGGAGAACGGCAGGGCGAGTGACGGGATGATGGTCGCTGACAGGTTCCTGAGGAACAGGAAGATGACCATCACAACCAGAAAGACGGTCAGCTCCAGCGTGAACTTGACGTCGTCGACCGACTCGCGAATCGAGACGGAACGGTCGCTGCGGATGCCGAGCTGCAGCGAGGCTGGCAGCTGCGCCTGGATCTCAGGCAGCAGAGCCTTGATCGCATCCACCACTTGCACGGTGTTGGTGCCAGGCTGGCGTGAGATTGCGAGATAGATGGTCGGTGTACCGTTGAACCAGCTGGCGTTGCGCGGGTTTTCGACGCCGTCGTAAACGTTGGCCACTTCGCTCAGCCGTACCGGGCTGCCGTTTCGATACGCGATCGGAATTGGGCGGTATTCCGCGGCGGCCATCAACTGCCCGCTCGTCTCGACCACGAAGTTCCGCTGCGGACCATACAGCGTCCCGGTAGGCCGATTCACGTTCGCGCTGGCGATCGCCTGTGCAACCTGGTCGATTCCGATCTGTCGTGCGGCGAGCTGGGTCGGATCGATGTCGATCCGCACCGAAAACTTCTGCGCACCAAAGACGTTGACGCCGGCGACTCCGCTGACCATCGAGAGCCGCTGAGCGATCACCGATTCCGCGTACTGATCCACCTGCGACAGCGGCATCGTCGCCGAGCTGAGGGTCAGGAAGAGGATCGGCTGGTCCGCCGGGTTCACTTTCTGGTACGACGGCGGCGAGGGCATGCCCGGAGGCAGTTGGCGCGCGGCGCGCGCGATCATCGACTGGACGTCCTGCGCTGCCGAATCGATGTCGCGGCTCAGATCGAACTGCAGCGTGATGTTGGTGTTGCCCTGACCGTTGCTCGAGCTGATCGACGTCACACCGGCGATCGTCGAGAACTGCTTCTCGAGCGGCGTGGCCACCGACGCGGCCATCGTCGAGGGACTCGCGCCGGGCAGGCTCGCCTGCACCTGAATGGTTGGATAGTCGACGCTCGGGAGGTCGCTCACCGGCAGCAGGCGGTAGCCGAGCACGCCGAAGATGAGGATTGTCGTGACGAGCAGCGTCGTCGCAACCGGCCGCCGAATGAAAGGTTCAGCGAAATTCATGACTGATTCCCTCGATTTCCGCCTCGGCGTCCGCCGTCGCCGCCGCCACGCGGCCGTCCGCCGCCTTCGTTCGATCCCCCTGCCGGCCCGCCCGCGCCGTCACCACGTGTGCCAGTGGTCACGCGGGAGCCGGGGTTGAGCCGCAATTGCCCGTCGGTCACGATTTCTTCGCCGGCTCTCAAACCGTGCGAAATGATGCTTTCGTCGCCCTGCTGACGCTCGACGACGACGTTTCGCAGTTCCGCCGTCCGATCGTCCGGTTTCACCACGTAGACAAATTGGCCTGACTGTGAACTCTGCACGGCCACCGAAGGGACGACGATGGCATTGGGATCGGTGCGCAGGATAAGACCGACCTGAACGAACAGTCCCGGCCACAACGCGTGATCCGTATTCGCGAACGTCCCCTTCATGCGGATCGTGCCGGTTGTGGGATCGACGCTATTATCGATGAAACTCACTGCCCCAGACTCGATCGTGACCGAAGTTGGCGGGGGTGCCGGGAGTGCGTTTGTGGCGCCATCGTTTCCGTCAGTTGGCGGCGCCGAGCCCGCATTGGGCGGAGCGATCTGGGGCGCGCCCGGCGTTCCTGCCGACTGGATTCGCGCCTCGATCTTGAGGGCCTTCTGCGCCTGGTATCGCCGGATATCCGGGAGGTACCGGCCCGGCACCGAGAAGGTCACGTAAATGGGCGCCACCTGGTTGATGATCACGAGCGGTGTCGTGTCGTTGGCGCGAACCAGATCCCCCTGATGCACGTTGAGCGCCCCGGTGCGCCCCGAAATGGGGGCGACAATCTTCGCGTACTGAAGGTTCAGTTTCGCGTTCTCTATGGCCGCCTGGTCTGCGGCGAGGGTCGATTCGAGGGCGTTGGCGGTCGCAATCTGCGTCTCGTACTGGTCGCGGGCGATGAGGCCGCGCTTGAAGAGATCGTCGTACCTCGCTCGCTGAGCCTTGGCGTTATTGGCCTGTGCCGTGTCCCGGGCCAGCACCGCTTGGGCCTGTTGGAGAGCGGCTTCGAAAGGGCGGGCATCGAGCGTGAACAGGGCCGCGCCTTTCTGGACGTCCTGACCCTCGGTAAAGTGAATGACGCTGAGCTGCCCGGTGACCTGTGCACGAATCTGGACGGTTGCCAGGGGTTCCGCAGTGCCGACTGCCGGGATGGTTACCGGGACGGCTTTCGCCACGACGCGGGTCGTCACGACCGGCACCGGACCGCCGCCGCCTGCGCCGCGACCGCCTCGTCCGCCCGAGCCGCGCCCGCTCGCACCTCGACCGGTTTCGCCGGCTGCCTGTGGATCGGGGCCTCCCTCTTTTGAGCACGATGAGCTCGAAAGACAGGCCAAAAGGAGGCAGATCAACGCTAACCCGGCAGTTCGGGATGGCAGGAAACAGAAACGCGGAATTAAGGACATGCGGGGGCTGACAACATTATCTACTCGTACTGGGTAAACGACACGGCTCAAGCCCTTGTTTACAGGGCTCTTGAGCTATCGGCTGGCTCACGCTCGGATTACGTCGCGGGTTTGAGCTAGCCGACTCCGCGTTTGCGCTCGTACTCCTCGAGGATGCGCCTGAGCGCGTCGCGCTCGGGGACCGGAAGGCGATCCTTTCCATCGTTGTTGACGCGCTGGACGACAATTTCGTACTCGCGATCGTCCTGGATCGATCCTCGCGCCAGCACGATCGGCGTCGCCCTCCACGAACCCAGCGGTCCTGACCACAAATAGAGCAGATACTCACGATCGTCGATGACGAGCGGTGCCGAGTGGCCTGTTTCCCCGCGCTCCCGCCAGCCTCGCGTCCGGCCGTCAACCGAGCGCCACATCAGCAGGCGATCGGCGAACAGTTCCACGAGGAATCGGACGACGTCGTTGGCGATGCCTTCGACGGCTTCGTCTGTTCCGCGTTCCTGATCGTACGGATTGAAGAAGTGATCGTAGACGATGTTGCCGACGGCAAGATCGGCGGAACTATCCCGATCTGCTATCCGAACCTCGCCAACTTCGGGATGAACTCCCGGGAACACGGCGATCGGATCCGGTGGGGCGCCAAGAGTCAGGCCCCGATTCTGGAACCGCTCGACGAGCATCGGCACGAGGACGTCGCGGATGCTCATGACCGCGGCGACACTCCGTTTGGCCGCGCATAGTAGTAGCCGTCCGACACTTCAACCGTGATCGGGCAGCCAAACAAGGTCGACAGGCCTGCTTCAGTGAGGGTTGCGGCGGTCGGGCCGTCGGCGACGAGCCGTCCATCCTGAATCAGAACGACCCGCCGGATTTCCGGAAAGATTTCCTCGATGTGATGCGTGATCAGCACCACTGTCGTGCCCCTTCGCGCGAGATTGCGGACCGTCTCCATGAAGCCGTGTCGAGCGGCGAGATCGAGTCCGGTGGTTGGTTCATCCAGAACGAGGGCGCGCGGTGACGTCACGAGCGCACGCGCCAGAAGCACACGGCGCGCCTCCCCGCTGGACATTTCGTCGAGCGGGCGGCCGACGAGATGCGAGGCGCCAGCCACGTGAAGCGCCGCGGACGCTCGCTCCCGCATCGCGTCGGTGATCGTTCCGTAACGAAGGATTCCGTAGGAGCTGAGAAAGCCGGACAGGACCGCGGCTTCGGCGGTGATCGACCCCTCGCTGTTGCCGTTCACGAACTGCTGATGAAGTCCGCTGGAGATAATTCCAAGCTGCGATCGCAGCTCGAATAGATCCCAGTTCTGGCGACCGAAGATCCGAACCGGCGGGGTGCCGTTCGTCGGCGCGAGGGCCCGTTGCTCCTGGGTGAGAAGGCTGACGAGGAGCGACTTCCCAGCTCCGTTCGGTCCAATGATCGCGGTGTGTTCGCCACCAGCAATTCGCAGATTGAGGCGGTCGAGCACTCGGCGGCCGTCCTTGACGACGGTCGCCTCGGACAACTCCAGCACGGGCACGTCAGCGGGCATGGTCATCCCAATTGTAGCCATGCGCGCACGGAAGTGGGTCATCGGGATCGATTTCGGCTTGGCGTCCTGGTGGCGCGCTCTTCCAAGTGGAACCGGTGGATCAGGCGATGCAGCACGGGTGCGGTCAGAACGGCGAACGCGACGATGAAGGCCAGGCCAGCGTAGAGCGCGAAGATTCCGGCAAACAGCTTGCCGCCGGTGGACCGAATCTCGCCGACAGGGCCCATCCCGCCCAGCAGCATTGCCGTATTGAGGAACGCATCGATCCACGCCTGGTCGGCGAAGAGGTGAAAGCCGGCCATTCCGATCGCGATTGACAGGAGAGCGAATTCAAAGACGATGGCTCCGTGCCGGACCATTCGCCGCAGAAAGGGCCGGAGCGGGAGAACTGGCGCGTCGCGCTGCTCGTACTTGAAGAGGGTCACTGCCGCCTCAATTGCGCCTGGACGACAGGAGACGATCGAGCACGGCCATCTCGCTGCCGCGCAGACCGCTCAACACCGCATCCATCACGACCGGATCGTTCCCGTACCGTTCCAGGACCGCGACCGCCGCAGACTCTCGCGCGCCGGGCGGCAGCGTGCCAATCGACGCGGCCAGCTGCTGATGCACGGCCCAATCAGGATCGTCGAGCCGCTTCAACACCGCCGCCTGGATTGGATGGTTCGCCTCGCCGAGCCAGCGCTCTGCGATCCGGATCGCAGAGAGGCGTACGTCGCGGGATGGATCGTCGAGGGCGGATGTCACCGTCGCAGGCTGAATCGCGTCCAGGCCGTCGAGCGACCACAGCGCGTGCAGCCGCGTGCGCCAGTCGGTGGCTTTCGAAGCCAGCATCGTGAGGGCGGGGACCGTCGTCTTTGCGCCGCGCTCGACGAGCAACCGCTGCGCCGTGTCTCGCCGCCAGCCGTTCGGATGCGCAAGCGCATCGACCAGCTGTTGCGGCGACGCTGACGCAAACGGGCGCATCGTGTCGCGCCTGGTGGTCTCGTGCATCACCCGGTAGATTCGGCCGTAGCCGGTCGGCTTCTCCAGCTTCCGTCCGACGATTTGATCGCGCAGATACTCGGTGATCGAGATGCGATGCTCGATGATCCCGCGGTACATGTCGGCGATATACAGCGTGCCGTCCGGTGCGTCCGTCAGGAACACCGGCCGGAAGCGTTCGTCGGTGGAGGCCAGGAACTCACCTCGATCGTACGCCTTCCGCGCATGAAGTCCCGAGACGTCTTCCGAAAGGATTAGACGGCTGACCAGGTTGGCAGCGGGCTCGGCCACGAACGCATTCCCGCGGACGTCCACCGGGAGGCGGTCACCGCGATAAATGAGCGGCGCACACACGGCGGTGAATCGCGCCAGCGACCCGTCGTCGCGATCGATGCCCAGCTGGTAGGCGCGGTTCGTCCCCGGGTTCGGCCGCACCGGCCAGACGGTGTTCAAATCAGGATTCTCGTCCGCCAGCCGCTCGTAACTGCCGCGCGTGCGTGCGAGGCTCGGGTTCCGCGCGTAGTACGACGTTGGAACAAGGTCCACGTGAAGCGCTGACTCGTTCGTATTCCTGTACGTGCGTCCCGCGTCATCTTGCGTCACGCCCCACTCGCCGCGCATGAGGGTGGGCTGGACGTCGAATACGCCGTCCTTGAGGCGGAACTGGATGTCCGACAGCCCGGCCGTGTACATGCGGTTGTCGAGAGCCCAGTAAAAACCGTTGGCATTGTTCTGCGGATCGCCGTCAAACCGGCCGAATCGATCGGTCACGAGCTCCTTGGTGTCCATGCGAAGGTCGCCGTTTGTGTCGTGCATGAACCACACGTTGGGAGGTTCCGCGACCAGCACACCCCGATCGAGAACTTTCAACGATCTCGCGAGCACCAGGTGATCGGCGAAGACGGTCCGCTTGTCCATTCGGCCGTCGCCATTCGTGTCCTCGAGGACGACCACCCGCCCGATTGGCTCGTGTTCGTTGGAGCCGCGGATGTCCGCCATGAAGCCCGGCATCTCTACCGCCCACAGTCGTCCTTCCAGGTCCCAGTCGAGCGCCACCGGCTCCTGAATCAACGGTTCGGCCGCGACAAGCTCGATGCGATAACCGGGCGGCATGTAGAAGGTCTTGAGCGCATCCTCGGGCGACAGCGCCGGCGAATCGGCGGAAACCCTCTGAAGACCCGGAGGCCACGGGCGGTTCACCGGAGAACTCTGGCGTCCAAGGAGGACGGCGGGCAGATTCGACATCAGTCCGACGAGCACGAAGAACCGGAAGGCATTCCTGACCATTGCTGGTGCAGAATATCGCGGCATGAGGCAGGCTGGAAGCACTTCAGTGATGACCAGGCGCGAGTTTGTCGAGGCCGCGGGCTTGATGGTCGCCGGTGGCATTCTCCGGCAGGAGGGGGTCGCCGAGGCGGCTGAACCCATCATCGACATCCATCAACATCTGGGTTACAGCGGACGTCCGGACGCCGTCTTGCTGACCCATCAGCGGGCGATGGGCGCGACGACGACGATACTGCTGCCGGCGGGGCGTAGCGTCAGCACGGCGTCGACACACGACGGTGTGTCGAACGGGTTGCAGGCCCAGTGCCTCGGCAACGAGCCGTGCCGGCAGTTCGCGAAGGCCCACTCGGCCACGTTCCGATTCGGCGCCAATGAGGTGCCTGACGTGGACGGCGCAACGCGGGAGATCGAGCGCTATCTCAAGCTTGGCGGAGTCGCGATCGCGGAGCAGAAGTTTGGGGTCGAGTGCGACTCTGCCGAGATGCAGCGCATATTCGAGGTCGCGCAGGCGCACAACGTCCCCGTCCTCATGCACTGGCAGTTTCAGATGTACAACTACGGCTTCGAACGCTTCTACAAAATGCTCGAACGGTTCCCCCGGGTGAATTTTCTCGGGCACGCTCAGACGTGGTGGGGGCACATCGACAAGAACCACACCGACCAGACCGTCATGTATCCAAAGGGGCCCGTGACACGCGGCGGCCTGACCGACCGCTACCTCAGCGACTATCCAAACATGTTCGGCGATCTTTCTGCGGGCTCGGGCTTGAACGCGCTGACCCGCGATGAGGAGTTCTCGAAGGACTTCATCGCACGACACCAGGACAAGCTGATATACGGCAGCGACTGCAATGATCTCGATGGGACCCAGTGCCAGGGTGCACAGACAATTGCTGCGATCCGGCGATTGGCGCCGAGTAAGACAGTCGAGCGTAAGCTGCTGCATGGAAACGCGAAGAGGTTATTCCGATTGTGACTGACGGCGACTTGCCTAGCTGCACGAGCCCACGGCCACGTCGAAGAATCGAAGAATCGAAGATCCGAAGGAAATGCGGGATCACGCTGAGGCTGGCGCGGTCCCGCCCGTGCGTCCTTTGAGCGTGGAATCCCGGCTGGCGTCCGTTGCGCCAGCCGGGCACCTGACAGCGGCGTCCGCCGCCGCCGGCCAGCGGCCGGCGTGTGGGGAGATCGAGAATGACAGATACAAACGGCTCGCGGTCAAGTGCCGCTTGTATCTGTCACTCTCAATCTCCCCAGCCGCGCGAAGCGCGTGGCGGCGGACGCGGAGCGACAACTTCGGATCTTCGGATCTTCGATTCTTCGTGTTTTGCCGTGGGCTCGTGCAGTTCGACAGTGAACAGCGTGGCAATCACGCAGGCGCGCGCGACTTGTAGTAGTCCTCCACGCATCTGTCCATTACCCACGATGTACGTGCAGCGCTCTCGCCACTGGACGGACAGCGACCGTTTCCGTGCAGCTCGTCGACGATCGTCTGAATTAACGGTTGATGGACGTGAGGCGGGTTGCGGACGTCGTAGACCTGGCAGTCACCGCCTCGTCGAACGATGACGTCTGTATCGCTGAAGATCGGCGTCGTCAGATCGCCGGCAGTGCCAATGAATGTCATGACGTCGGTCTTATCGCCCGCATTGAAGTTCCAGATGCCGGTGCCGAGCGTCTTGTCTTCGAACTCGAAGGTGGCCGCGGTCGCATCTTCGGCCGTGTATTTACCGCCAGTATTCACGGCGAACCCCGAAACACGACTGATTGGGCCAATCAAGAAGTCGAGGAGATCCAGGCAGTGAGATGCGAGGTCGAAGAATAGGCCCGCGCCGCTGACGGCCGGATCGATCCGCCAGTTGGTCGCGTCGGCGCCCCTAAGCGCCGGCGCGGTCACCTGGACGTGAACTGAGGTCACGCGGCCGAGCGCTCCCTCGCGCAACCGATCCCGCACGATCAGGAACCTCGGTAGCGCGCGACGGTAATACGCCACCCACAGCGGCAGCCGTCGAGCATGGAAGGCCTCAATCATCCGCAGACACTCCGCGTGATTGAGCGCCATCGGCTTTTCAACCAGACATGGCTTGCCGGACTCCGCCACTCGAAGCGACAGATCGCAGTGACTCGACGGCGGTGTCGCGATGTAGACCGCATCGACGTCGCGATCGTGAATCAGATCCTCGGCGCGATGGTAGGCGCGCGCGACGCCGTGTCGTCGCGCGTAGTCCTGAGCTTTGGCGCCGTCGCGGCGCATCACCGCGACAAGCGAAGACCCTTCCGCTTTCTGAAATCCGGGACCGCTCTTGACCTCGGTGACGTCGCCGCAACCGATGATGCCCCAGCGAATCGTCCGCACCGATCGAGCCTAGGCCAGAAGCTTCTGCACGACGTTGCCGTGAACGTCGGTCAACCGGAATTCGCGGCCCTGGAATTTGTAGGTCAGCTTGGTGTGATCGAGCCCCATCAACTGGAGGATCGTCGCATGCAGATCGTGAACCTCGACCGGATCCTCGACGACGTTGTAACCGAGATCGTCCGTCTTTCCGATCGTGATACCCGGTTTGACGCCGCCGCCGGCCATCCAGATGGTGAAGGCTCGCGGATGGTGATCGCGTCCCATCAGCTTCGAGCCGCCGCGCGCCTCGTTCATCGGTGTCCGCCCGAACTCGCCACCCCAGATGACGAGCGTCGTGTCCAACAGCCCGCGCTGTTTCAGATCGTGCACCAGCGCGGTCGCCGCGCGATCGGTTTCGCGACACAGCTCGGGAACCTTCGTTGCGATGTCGGTTCCGACGCTGGCGCCGTGGGTATCCCACCCGCGATGATAGAGCTGCACGAATCGAACGCCGCGCTCGATCAGGCGCCGGGCCAGCAGGCAGTTGTTGGCAAATGAAACCTTGCCCGGCTCGGTGCCGTACATCGCGTGGATCGCTTGCGGCTCGCTGGAGATCTCGGTCAGTTCCGGCACGCTGCTCTGCATTCGATACGCCATCTCGTACGAGGCGATGCGCGTGTCGATCTCGGGGTCGCCTTCGTCGGCGCGGCGAACCCGGTTCAACGCCGTGACCAGATCGATCGACTCCCGGCGGACGTTGCCATCGACCCCTTCGGGATTCGACACGAACAAAACCGGATCTCCCTTCGATCGAAACTCCACGCCCTGATAGACCGTGGGAAGGAAGCCGCTTCCCCAGCACGACTTGCCACCGTCCGGCGCGTTCTCGCCAGATAGCAGCACGACAAATCCGGGCAGGTCCTTGCTCTCGCTGCCGAGGCCGTAGGTGAGCCACGAGCCCATGCTCGGCCGCCCGAACACCTGGCTGCCGGTGTTCATGAAGAGCTGTCCCGGCGCGTGGTTGAATTGCGTCGTGTGGACCGACCGGACGATGGCGACGTCGTCGGCGATCGTCGCAAGATGCGGAAGCAGCTCCGAAAGTTCAGCGCCTGATTGCCCGTATCGCTTGAACGTGAACGGCGATCCGAGAAGCCGCGGTGTGCCCTTGATGAACGCGAATCGTTCTCCCTGCGGGATGAACTCCGCAGGAATCTCCTGGCCATCGTATTTCTGAAGCGCCGGCTTGTTGTCGAACAGATCGAGCTGCGTCGGCGCGCCAGCCATGAAGAGATAGATGATCTGCTTGGCCTTCGGCGCAAAGTGTGGCGCTCTGGGAGTGAACGGGTTGTCCGGTTGCTGCGCGAACATGCGCTCATTCAACAGCGCGGACAGGGCGACGCCGCCAATGCCGAACCCCGACTGCTTGAAGAAATGACGCCGGGTGATCTCGCGGAGCACTTTGGGATCCATGACTCGCCTGATTATTCCTTGGTCAGCACTTCGTCGAGGTTCAGGAGCGCATTTGCCACCAGCGTCCACGCGGCCTGCTCGGCGGCATCCACGCCGGAGACTTCAGTGCCCTTAATCGTCTTCGCTGCCGCTGCGGCATCGGTCCGGAATCGCTCGCGTTGCTTCTGGTACGAAGCGAGAATGCGATCCACTTCCGCCGGCTTCGGCGCCCGCGTCGCTACGAGCCGGAACGCGTAGGTGATGCGAGCGGCGTCGGTTGCCGGTGCTTCCTTCAGCGTCCGGGCGGCCAAGGCGCGCGCGGCTTCGAAATACGCCTCGTCATTGAGCGTCGTCAACGCCTGGAGCGGCGTGTTGGTTCGGACCCGTCGGACGGTCGTGTGCTCACGGCTCGTCGCGTCGAAGGTCATGAAGCTTGGATAGGTCGCCGATCGCCGGATGAACACGTAAAGCCCACGACGATATCGGTCCTCGCCGGCGCTCGCGATCCACTTCTCCGTGCTATACGGAATGTCCCAGATGCCGTCCGGCTGCGGCGGGAAGACGCTGGGACCTCCAATCTTCGGGCTCAATAACCCGCTTGCCGCGAGCACGCTGTCGCGCACCATCTCGGCTTCGAGCCTGAAACGAGGGCCTCGTGCGAGCAACCGATTGTAGGGATCTCTCTCGACGAGAGCCGACGATGCCTCGGACGACTGACGATACGCGGCGGACGAGACAATCAGCTTGTGAATCGCTTTCTGGCTCCAGCCCTGCTGCATGAATTCGGTGGCAAGCCAGTCGAGCAATTCAGGATGCGACGGCGGCGAGCCCTGCGTACCGAAGTCCTCGCTGGTTTCGACGATGCCGCGGCCGAAGAACTGTTCCCACGCGCGATTGACCACGACACGCGCGGTCAGCGGGTTTTCCTCGTCGATCAGCCAGTGCGCCAGACCCAGGCGGTTCGGCATCTGATCGTCACGCATCGCGGGAAGGCTGGCGGGCACGCCGGCATAGACCTGGTCGCTCTTGTCCATGAAGTTGCCGCGTCGCCGCACGAAGGCAGAAGGACGCTCGTACCCCGGCCGTTCCTTCATCACCATCGCGGTCGGGATGCCGAGCGCCTTGAGATCCTTCTGGAGCGTCGCGATTCGATCGCGGGTCGGTTTTAACGACGCGGCGATGCCGCGATAAAACGTTGCCAGGTCTTTTCGCTGTTGGTCTGTTCGTTCCGCTTCAGCGAGGGTGAGAACCGGCCGCAGCCTCGCGGGCAGTTCCACCACGCGCTCCGGCGTCGCACTGGAGGAGACCGACACGCGAAACCGTCCGATGGCCTGCCCGACTGCGGCGCCCTGATACTTGACACGCACGGTCAGAGGGCCTGGGGTTTCGATGGGCTTTTCGAGCGAGAACACGATCTGGCGCGTGAGACGTTTCTCCTCGCGGCTGGCATCGATGCGCCAACCTCGCGGTGCCGTGACGTCGCGCGGCAGGCTCTTTGGGAAAAACGCTTCAAGGTTCATCCCGCCGACCGCATCGTCGGCGCGGATCGATTTGATTCCGACACCTGCGGTGCCGGTCGTGATCTCGATGCCGTTCGCCACGAAGTTGCCGT
>JBKPNQ010000092.1:0-26788 GCA_046732715.1 Acidobacteriota bacterium
CGTATTGCATCGGTCCTACTGTCCGCACTGAGTCTGTCGGCCGCGCAGAAGACCTTCACCAATCATGAAGACTTCGCCACCGCTGACTCGCTGACCAAGTTCACACTCGACGGTTCAGGGACCTGGGAGGTCAAGGACCGCCTGCTGGTGCTGACCAAGGCCGGGACACCGGGCGGACCGATCCGTCGCCCTTCCGCGCTAGCCATCCTGAAATCCGATCCCCTGGTGCGCGCGACCGTGCAGGTCGAGATGCGATCGACGGCACCGGAGGAGGTCAAGAATCGCGATCTGGAGATCATCTTCGGCTACGAATCGCCGTCGCGGTTCTACTACGTGCACCTCGCCGGCATCACCGACCCGAATCACAACGGGGTGTTCCTGGTCGACAACACGGATCGCCGTCGGATCGACGACGGCACGGCGCCGCCGCAGCTCAAGGATCGCGAGTGGCACCGCGCGCGGCTCGAGCGTGATGGCCGCACGGGCCGGATCGACATCTTCGTAGACGATTCGAAACTACCAGTCCTCAAAGCGGCCGATACCACGATTCCGTCAGGCCGAGTGGGTCTTGGATCGTTCGACGATACTGGCGAGTTCCGTAACTTTTCGGTCACCGGGTCAATGAAATGATTCACCGGCTGACACTCTCGGTCATGCGCCGCCGGATGTTTGGCGTGCTAGCGGCGCTGTGCCTGATTACCTCACCGGCGTTCGTCTTCGCTGAAGTCACGAAGTTCGAGGTGCAGTCGACGCGTGAGGTCAGCGGCGGTCGGTCTTTTGGATCGGCAGGCCCCTATGAGGTGGTCACCGGCCGTCTCTCCTTCCAGGTCGATCCGGCCCTTCCTGCGAATCGTTCCGTCGCCGACATCGACAAGGCGCGGAAGAACGGCAGCGGCCGCGTCGAGTTTTCTGCCGACGTCGTGATCTATCGTCCGCGCGATCCCGCGAAGGGCAATGGCATCGCCCTGATCGATATCGTGAACCGCGGCAACAAGACGATCGTTGGTTCGTTCAACCGTCCCGGTTTGTCCACCGACCGCGAGGCCGGCGATGGGTTTGTGTTCCGTCGCGGCTTCACCGTCGTGTGCGTTGGGTGGGAGTTCGATGTTCCAAAACGCGAAGGCGCGATTCGGCTCGAGGCGCCGATCGCCGAAGGTCTACGCGGGGAGGCAACGGCCGCCTTTGTTCCGACGTCCAGGACACGTGACTTCACGGTGGCAGACCTCGCCGCCTACGCGGCTATCGATCCCTCGTCTTCGGCGAACGTTCTGACGATTCGAAACGCACCGCTGTCGCCGAGTCGAGTGATCCCGCGAAGCGAGTGGCGGCTCACCGGCAACACCGTGACGCTCGACTCCGGCTTCGAACCAGGCCGATGGTACGACCTGACGTACAGCACGCAGGATCCGCCTGTCGGCGGCGTCGGGTTCCTGGCCGTCCGCGACACCGCGTCATGGCTCAAGCACGCCCCTGATCTACCGCCGTCGACACACGTGATCGGATTCGGCGCCTCCCAGAGCGGCCGCTTTCTCCGGGGTTTGCTCTACGAGGGGTTCAACACTGACGAGCAGGGGCGCCTGGCGCTGGATGGCGTCATGGCGCACATCGCCGGCGCGGCGAGGATCGATCTCAACCGGCGCTGGTCGACACCGGTCACGCAGGCGATCTATACGGCGACGTCGTTTCCATTCTCGGATGCGAGCCAGCGCGACCCGATCACGGGCCAGACGGAAGGTGCGCTCGACAATCCGCGGGCGCGCGCGAATCAACCCAGGATCTTCTACACCAACACCAGCGTCGAGTACTGGGGTGGCGGACGTGCGGCGGCGCTCGTTCACACGAGCCCGGACGGAGCGCGCGATCTGCAGTTACCGGCCAACGAGCGGGTGTACTTTCTCGCCGGGTCACAGCACGGCCCCGCGGCTTTCCCGCCATCAGCGTCGAACGGGCAGCAGAAAAACAACCCCACTGACTACTGGTGGACCATGCGCGCCCTCCTGGTCGCGATGGAGGAGTGGGTCCGCGACGGGACGACGCCGCCGGAAAGCCGGTATCCACGGCTCGCAGAGGGAACGCTCGTCGCCGCGGCGCGGATCGAGTTTCCCCCTGTTCGCGATGTGACATCGCCCGCGTCGCTGACCGCAGGCGGCCGCGCGGCCAACGCTCGCATCGCTCGGGACGGCGCTCCCGGCATGCCGCTACCGTTGCTCGTCCCCCAGGTCGATGCTGATGGCAACGAACGCGCCGGCATCCGACTGCCCGATGTCGCGGTCCCGCTCGCGACGGTGACCGGGTGGAATTTTCGCAAGCCGGAGATCGGCGCGCCGGATCAGTTGTTCCCACTCCTGGGTTCTTACATTCCGTTTGCTGCCACGAAAACCGGCGCCACGGCTACCGGTGATCCCCGTCGATCGATCGAGGAGCGTTATCAGGGACGTGAATCGTACCTGCAGCAGGTTCGCGACGCGGCGAACGCGCTGGTCAAAGACAGGTACCTGCGGGCCGATGACGTTGACGCCATCGTGCGCAGGGCCGAGGATCACTGGATCGTACTGGTTGGGCAGGGCACGAACGCCTCGCGGCACTAGCCCAGCATGCGAACCTCGCCATGTTTTACCGGTGTACCGTTCGCTTGATCGTCCTGGCTGCGGCCACCGGGTGTGGCGGATCGCCGTCGACTGCTCCGAGCGGCGCGACCGCGCCATCACCCTCTGGAACGCCGGCGCGTGTGCTGATGTTGACCGCGACGCGCGGCTTTCGTCATGACTCGATTCCGATCGCTCGCGACGTCATGACCGCACTGGCGGCCTCAAGCGGCGCGTTCACGGTCACCGAGACCGAAGATGTTTCGGCGTTCACTGATAGCCTGCTCGCTGGGTACGACGTCATCTTCTTCGCATTGACGACCGGTGAGCTGGAGTTCGGTCCCGCCCAGAAAGCCGCGATTGTCAACTTCGTATCGAGCGGCAAGGGGTTTCTTGGCGTTCACAGTGCCACCGACACGCTGTACGAATGGCCCGACTATGGCAGGCTGGTGGGCGCGTACTTCAAGGAGCATCCGTGGACCCAGTCCGCGACGGTCCTGGTCGAAGATCCCAGCCATCCATCCACCGCCGGTCTCGGCGATCGATTCACGCTGACCGAAGAGTTTTACACGTTTCGCGACAACCCTCGCCCGCGTGTGCATGTCCTGCTTCGCCTCGATCCCGCATCGGTCGGATCGACCGGCGATTACCCGCTGGCCTGGACACAGTCATTCGGATCGGGACGCGCGTACTACAACGCCCTGGGTCATTTTCAGGAAACGTGGCGAGACGTTCGCTTTCAGCGTCAACTGATTGGCGCGATTCAGTGGGCGGCCGGGCGGTAATGATTCGGCTTCTGGTTGTTGGCTTCGGGCTGCTGGCGGAGCGGATCCCGGACCCGCACGTTGGATTCCGAGCCCGATCAACTGCCCGCGCGTGAGATGCGTCTAAACGGCAACGGGGAGGATTGACCGATGGCACTTGCGCAACTGGTTGTGATTGGTTTGATGACCGTCGTGACCCTCGGGCAAGGACTCGATTCGATGAGCCCTAAACAACAGGCACCCGACAAGCTCAAGGGGGATGAGAAGTTGTTCACGCCTCCCCAGAAGGAGGATCAACCGTTCAAGTTTCAGTTTCCTCAAGGCTCGTCGACGAACAGGCGTGATCAGCAACCGCGGGTCGTGTGCGGCATGGTGGTGATTCCCGTAACGCCCGACCTCGATCCCAAAATGCTTGTGCAGCCAAAGCCAAAGAATGAAGCGAAGACCGACTACAAGATTCGCGCGATCGAGCCGAAGGTGTGCAACAAGTGATCGGCGTCTGCTGAGGGTTCGCACATGTCGGTCCGAGTGATACGCCTTGGGGCGCCGCGTCGTCGCGACGAAGGACTCCGGCTCGGAACCGTTCGTCGCCCGCCCCGTGGGGTCCCTCGATCGGAATTCGCGAGTCGTGACTTTTATGACGTCTGGGTCCCGGACCTCGCCCCCAGTCAAACACTTCTCTCCTGGGTCACCTCGCAACCGCTGACGCAAGCGCGATGGCAACGCTTCGTCCGCGAGTACCGCAAAGAAATGCGCACGCCAGCGACCCAGCGCCTGATCGGGCTTCTCGCGGCGCTGTCTTCTCGAACGAACTTTTCGGTGGGCTGTTACTGCGAGGACGAATCGCGCTGCCATCGATCGGTCTTGCAGGCGCTGTTGACCGACGCCGGCGCGATCGTGGCGGCCGAACGCTAGAATCTTGTCGTACCTCCAGTTTTTGCACGCTCGGGCGGGCGCAATCCGTTGATGAGATGGGATTCGATACAAAACCCACTCAGCAATAAGCCCTTAACTGTGTAAGATTTGCGCTTGACTCAAAGACCATTAGGTCTTACATTCCTTGTATCCCGGCAACTCGTTTCTGACAGTCCAAGCGAAAAAGGCCAGTCCCTTTCGGGGCGCGGCAAAGCTGTAAGCTCCGTCAGCGCGGGGTGATTTAGCTGCCGAACTTGGAGTACGTATGTCCACTCGTTTTCGAGCCATCTCCGCGTTCCTCGTCATCGTTTTTGCCTTCATCTTCTTTGGGTTGGTGAACTACCTGGCTGCCCGGCAGAACGCCACCAGCGAGGAAAGCATTGCGGCCCTGAGGGCCGAAATTGAACTGCTCCGCCGCCGTGAAGCCCAGGAGCCCACAGGCACCGCCGGCCGACACGCCGTCGCCCCGACATCGATG
This sequence comes from Acidobacteriota bacterium, assembly GCA_046732715.1. Lineage (GTDB taxonomy): Bacteria > Acidobacteriota > Vicinamibacteria > Vicinamibacterales > 2-12-FULL-66-21 > JALZOC01. The sequence continues at coordinate 4,743 of JBKPNQ010000092.1, forward strand.
ATGGACGACGACAGCCGCGCGGCCATCATCGAGGATGTCAAGCGGGAGCTGTCGGCGGAGATGGGGCTGCTGCCGCTGAACCTTCTTCGCGATCGGCGGAACAGCTTCGTCGAGCTGAATACGTACGACGATAAGGGCGCCAGCAATTACGGAACGGCCGGCTACCTCGGCAAGGGCTACTTCATCACCGTCAAGCATGCCGTCGTTGCGCTCGGACAAGAAGGCCTGAACGATCCCAGGTGCATCCAGTCGATCAAGATCAACTACAAGGGGCGTCAGTTGACGGCGCGACTCATCGATTCGGGAGATGCGAAGGCCGAGGTCGATCCCGGCGACTGGGCGATCGTGAAGGTCAATGAACCTGTCGATCTGCCAGCGTTGAATGTGAATCTTCAGTATGCGTTCGATTTCGCGGATCCGATCTTCCGGCTTGGCAACGACTACTCGAAAGGCATCATCCTCACCACTGGGTACGTCGGCCAGAAGACGTCCGGGAATCTCGTGACCTGCCTCACTGACGGACATCCCGGAGTTTCAGGCGGCGGCGTGTTGAATCGCGATGGCGATCTCGTTGGCATCCCGATTGGACGAATGCAGGGCGACTTCCGTTTCTCGTTCATCCTGCCACTGCGGGCGGAGATGCTCCGGAAGGTGAAATAGCGCTCAGCGATCTGGCTCCGCCTCGGGCGTGCCGCGCTTGCGGCGGAGTTCCTCGACCTTCTTCCTGATTTCAGCTTCCAATCCACGATCGGTCGGCTCGTAGAACCGTCGGCCTTCGTGCGCCGGCGGCAAGCAGACCATGTCGGCGGCGACGCCTTCTGCCTCGTCGTGGGCGTAGCGATAGCCTTTGCCGTAGTCGAGCTGCTTCATCAGTCGAGTCGGTGCATTCCGGAGGTGGAGTGGAACGGGCTCGGCGATTTCCTTCGACGCCGCCTCAGCGGCTTCCAAGTATGCGCGATACACGGCGTTGCTCTTGGCGGCCACCGCCATATAGATCGCGGCCTGCGCCAGGGCGGTGTTGCCTTCCGGCATCCCGACGAAATGGACCGCGTCTTTGGCCGCGATCGCGATTGACAGCGCTCGGGGATCCGCGTTCCCGATATCCTCCGACGCGAACCGCACGAGACGTCTGGCGATGTAAAGCGGGTCTTCTCCCGCTTCGATCATCCGCGCGAGCCAGTAGACCGCGGCATCCGGATCGCTGTTGCGCATCGACTTGTGAAGCGCCGAGATCAGGTTGTAGTGTTCCTCGCCGCTCTTGTCGTAGAGCAGCGCGCGATTCTGCGCGAGCTCGGCCACGAGCGCGGCATCGATGCGATGGGTCGCGGCCGCTGCCGCGGCAGCGGTCTCGAGCATGTTGAGCGCCACGCGTGCGTCCCCGTTCGCATACCGCGCGATTCCGGCCAGCGCCTCGTCGTCGGCCGTCACCTCGAGTGCGCCCAGGCCGCGCTCCCGATCCTGAAGCGCCCGACGAAGGATGGTGAGGACGTCTTCGACGTCCAGCCCCCGCAGCACGTACACCTTGGACCTCGACAACAGCGCCGAGTTCACCTCGAACGACGGGTTTTCCGTCGTTGCGCCAATCAGGACGATGTCTCCTGCTTCGACGCGGGGGAGGAAAGCGTCCTGTTGGGCCTTGTTGAACCGGTGAATCTCGTCGATGAACAGGATCGTCCGCCGGCCGAGCCGGCGCCTTGCTTCTTCCGCCTCGGTCATGACCGCGCGGATTTCCTTGATGCCGGACAGTACCGCGCTGAACGAGATGAAGTGCGCGCGCGTCACGCTGGCGATCAGTCGCGCCAGCGTCGTCTTGCCGGTCCCCGGTGGCCCCCACAGGATGATTGATTGAATCTGATCCCGATCGATTGCGAGACGAAGCGGGCGTCCGGATCCGATCAACGCTTCCTGGCCGACAAATTCATCGAGCGTACGGGGACGCATGCGCTCGGCCAGCGGCGCAGGCGCTGCACCGGTTGCGGGCGATTGCGGATCGTCAAAGAGCGACATGGACTCCGCGGCTCTGACGTTGCCTCGCCGCTTCGTAGACAACCAACGCTGCGGCGATGGCGACGTTCAAGGATTCCACCGGGGGCTGCATCGGGATCGTCAGCGTGGCATCGGCGGCGTCGATCAGGTCCGCAGGCAATCCGCCGCCCTCGCCTCCGAGCAGGATCGCGGCTGGAGCGCGCAGATCACATTCCGGGAGCGACCTGCCGCCGCGCGCCGTGGTGGCAAAGATACGCAGGCCGCTGGTTCGTGCCGCCGCGATCGCCGCTGGCAACGCCTGATGGATGGCGAGCGGCAGTCTGAACGTACTTCCCATCGAGCCGCGAAGCGCTTTCCAGCCAAACGGGTCGGCGGTGTGCTCGCTGCAGACGACTCCTGTCGCGCCGCACCCTTCAGCCGCGCGAACGACGGCGCCCACGTTTCCGGGATCTTGCACGTCATGGAGCATCAGCACGAGCGCCGGGCTCTTTGCGAGCGCATCCTGGAGGCCAGCAGCCGGCCGCTGGGCGATCGCGACAACGCCGGTTGGCGATCGGACGGGACTCATCGCGTCGATCACGGCGTTCGCTACGACAACGACCCTCGTCCCCGCGCTCTGCAAACGCGCGGCAAGCCGCGAGTCCGCGAGCCGTTCGCTGAACGCGGCGACGTTGACGTCGACGCCCGATGCGAGCGCCTCCTGGATGAGGTGATCGCCGTCGAGCAGCATCGCGTCGGCCACAACTCCCTGCGCGACGTCGCGAAACTGTTTGACGAGCGCATTCTGCCGGCTCGAGATTCGTTCCATCTTTGAGAATTGTAGTTGATTGCTGATCGACGATTGCTGATTGTTGATTGACTCAATCGACCATCGTCAATCGACAATCAGCAATGGTTTTCTGTTACCATGCCTCGAATGAAGGCCCGTCTGCTGAAGAAGTTCGAGGATGAGATTCAGGCGCTGGACCGCGAACTGAAGACCGAGCTGCCGAAAGAGATCAAGCGCGCGCGCGAGCTGGGAGACCTCCGGGAAAACGCCGAATATCAGGCTGCGAAGGAACGGCAGCGACTCGTCGAATCGCGAATCAGCATGCTGCAGAAGCGCGTCAGTGAGATTTCGCTGATGAACCTCGACAAGATTCCGCACGACAAAGTCGGATTCGGATCGACCGTCCACCTGAAGGATCCCAACGGCGGCACCACGATCTATCAGCTCGTCATGCCGGAAGATGCCGACGTGGAGCAGGGCTTGATATCGACCGCCTCGCCGATCGGGCGCGGCCTCCTCGGCAAGGAAGAGGGGGACGAGGTGACGATTGCCACGCCGAACGGCATGCGCCGTTTCGAGCTCGTGAAACTTCTCACGATTCACGACGAAGCCTGATCGTTCATTTGCATTTGTGATCACGCCTGACGCCCCGGACCGGCAGTATTCGACGCGGTTACGCACTGCGATCGTGCTGACAGGTTCGGGCACAGCCGGTGCCTATCACGCCGGAGTACTTCGTGCGCTGCATGAAGCCGGGGTCAAGATCGATCTGGCCGCAGGTCGGGGTGTCGGCGCCATCGGCGCGTTCTTCGCCGCTGTAGACGGTGGGGTCAGGTTGTGGGAGCCAAACGGTCTCTGGCGCTCGGCCACATCGGCCGGCTTCTACCGCTGGCGCCTTCCGCTTCGCATCGCCGGATGGACCGTCGTCGCAGCGGCTGTCGTGTTCGCGGTGCCGACCGCACTGCTCGCCGTTGCGGTGCTGGTGGGCCTGGCCGGGCTGCTCCTGACGCTGATTGGGCTGGAGGCGCCGGCGTCCACGCTGCGGTCGACGTTCAGCGGGTGGGTTGACGCCCTCTTTGCGCCGACGGCGCTGCCGACGACGATACCCAGGCTCGTGCTCTTCGTGCTGCTGCTGGGCGTTGCTGCCCTCGTGGTTGGAGGCGTCTGGTCGGCGATCGGTGCGCGCGCGGCGCGGCGTACCCGGCACTCCTGGATGTGGCGTCTCGTCGGATCGCCGCTGACGTCATCAGCCCTGTTCGGCCGCACGCTGACGGAGCTCTGGAATCTGATTCGCGGGGCTGCGGCGATTGCAGCACCGGAGCCCAGGGACCTCGCACGCCGATACGTGGAACTGCTGTCGGACAACCTGGGTCAGCCGGGTTTCCGCGAGTTGCTCGTCAGCGTGCACGACCTCGACGCGAGGCGCGACGTCGTGTTCGCGCTGCTCGGCCACGCCCATCGTCCTCGCTTCTTCGGCCGCCCGGGCGCGGTGGACAGCGCGGCGCGATATCTCGAGTCCTTCGACCTTGCCGGGGTCTCACGCGACCATGCGTTCGATGCGCTCGCGGCGGCGCTGGCAATGCCGATTGCGACCACTCCTCACTTGACGACCTTTCCGGCCGAGGGACCCTGGCGCGGCGAGACGCATCGGTTGTGCGACCGGCCGGGGGCGCTCGGCCGCCTGCTGCGCGAAGTTGGGGCCGCCGGCGCAGAGCAGGTGATTCTTGTCAGCGCCTCCGCTCCGGAGGGGCGCGCTCACGAGTTGAGTACGGGTCGTGCGGAGATTCGAGGACGCGCCGGTGAAACCCTGGCCGCCTTCGAGGCCGCCGGCTTCACCGACGTGCTCGAGCAGTTCGAAGGCCGATTTGCTGGCCTGTTCGTGATTCGTCCGGTGCACAATCCGCTCGGTCCGCTGGATTTCGCCGGGGCGTACGACGAGCGATCCGACCGCCGGCAACCGCTCAGCGAGCTCGTCGACCGCGGATACGAGGACGCATATCGACAGTTCATCGAGCCCGTCGTCGGCGCTGGTGGAGAACGCATCGAAGTCCAACCCACCAATGGCGGGGTGGGGAAGAGGGGGAAGGTGTAGGGTAGCATTCAGCAATCGAAAATCAGCAATGCGAGGATGCGCCGATGAAGCCCGCGACTGAATTGATCTCTCATGCCGATGGCGCCAGCCGAGACGCGGCGCCGCTGACGACACCGATCTACGAGACGACGACGTTCCTGTTTCAGGATGCGGCGGAGGTACGCGCGTACAACGAAGGCCGGTCATCAAAGTACTTGTATTCGCGCTACGCGAACCCGACGGTGACGCCGGTGGAGGAGACGATCGCGGCACTCGAAGGAGCCGAGAAGGCGCTGGTGCTCTCGAGCGGCCAGGCGGCAACCACCACCGCGCTCATGGCGCTGACGGCCTCGGGCGACGAAGTCGTGTGCAGTTCGGCCGTGTATGGCGGCACCCTGCATCTGCTCTCCGATCTTCTGCCAAAGTTCGGAATCAAGACGCGCTTCGTGACGCTCGAGGAGCTGGCGCGACCCGAGAACATCTTTTCCGATCGCACGAAGCTGGTCTGGTTTGAATCGCCGATCAATCCGACGCTCCGCTGTGTTGACGTCGCCGCGGTCGCGCGCGCGTGCCGGTCCCGCGGCGTCATCGCCGTTATCGACAACACGTTCGCCAGCCCGATCAACCAGCAGCCGATTGCGCTCGGCGTCGACCTCGTCATGCACAGCGCGACGAAATACCTGAACGGGCACAGCGACGTAACCGCCGGTGCGCTGGCGGGTCCGTCGCGGCTGATGGATGCGATTCTCGACGCCCGCAAAAAGCTTGGCACCGTACTCGACCCGTACGCGGCGTACGCGCTAGGACGGGGCCTTAAGACCTTGTCCGTTCGCATGGAACGCCACAACGCGAACGCGATGGCGGTGGCTCGCTGGTTGTCGACTGACCGCCGCGTGAAAGCGGTGTACTATCCCGGCCTCGAGCAGCATCCCGATCACGCGATAGCGGCGAAGCAGATGCGTGGCTTTGGCGGGATGGTCTGCGTCGACGTCGGCGGCGGCTACGACTGCGCCGCGCGTTTTTTCGATCGCCTCAAGGTATTCAAGCGAGCCGCCAGCCTTGGCGGCGTCGAGAGTCTATGCAGCCTGCCTGTCCTCACCTCCCAGTGGGGCCACTCGGAAGAGGAACTCGAGCGCGCCGGCGTGACCCATAGCATGGCGAGGCTTTCAGTTGGGCTGGAGGATGCGGAGGATTTGATCGCGGATCTCGATCAAGCGCTCAGCTGAGGATCGTATTCGCGGTTCGCCGTTCACGATTCGCAGTTCGCGCGATAGCGAGACAGACCCGCCGTGAACATCGCGCGAGTTCTGGCCCAGAACTGGCAACTGACAACTGGAAACTCACCTTGCCACCGGCTCCTTCTTCTTCTCGGCTGCCGGCTCGTGAAGGAACTGTTCAGCCATTTCGGCAATGCGCGCGGTGATGGCGGGCCCCTGCAGATCGCCGAACTTCTGACGGAACTTGTCCATCGGCACCACGGCTTTCGCCATGGCACGGTGTCCGCCCGCGCTGCCGATATCGGCGAACCACCGCTTCACGAACTCGCCAGCATTCCGGGAGTATCCCAGGTTCCGGACGCTGATAATCAGCATGCCGCTGACGATCCCTGCCAGGATCGTCCACTTCACGTCTTCGAGCTGCAGGAAGAAATCCGCGGTGTAGGGAATGAAGTCTTCCCGCGGCGCTTCGCCGATAAACGCGCTGAAGACCTGGTCCCTCATGATTCCGCCCTGGCTTGCACGGGTCACGTAGTCAAGCCGCTCCAACGTGATTTCCGCCCCTTCCATCTTGCGGATCAAGGCCGCGTCAGCCAGCGGGTAGAGGAACGTAAACGCTTCGAGGTCGACCCGGTTGGTGTGTCGGGCGAAGAACAGCGTGTCCGACTTGATCGCATAGAGCATTGCGGTGGCGGTACGCTCCGAGATGTTCACGTCAACTGCGCGCAGGTGCTCGGTGAGGATAGTGGACGTGGATCCGTAATCCGCCCGAATGTCCTTGTAGGCAGCGATGTATCCCGTCTGTTCCGGGTGGTGATCGACGACCAGGTCGACACGGTCGAGCATGCCGCCAAAGTAGTGAGGCTGAACATCGACGGTGGCGATGCGATCGAACTCCCGGAACGATGCCGGCGTGACGCGCTCGACATGAATGTCGAGCATGTTGGCCATGCGAAGGTTCTCTGGACGGGTGACCCCTTGGACGGCGCCGATGATGGCGGTGTTTTTGTTGCGCCGGAGGAGGTTCCGCAGCGCGAGCCCGCTGGCCATGGCGTCGGGATCGGGATCGTTGTGCAGCAGGATCAGGACCTTGTCGGCATCCGCAAAATAGCGCTGATACTGCTGCACGCGCGCCCGGGTCATCGACCGGCTCAATTCGGTAATCAAGGTCGGCCGGATGAGTTCGGGGAGGTCCAGATGGGTGACGTCCGGAAATTCCGTTCGTGCTGCTTCTGACGCCTTGGTGGTCGTGGTATGTAAGACGTAGATCAGCGTCCCGCCGGCATCGCGGATCGCCGACACCACCTTCTTCAAGCTGCGGCGGCCGTTATCTTCGATGATGAAACAGGTGCTGGGGGAGATGTCGGCTTTGAGGTAGGTATCGACGCGCCGGGGGTCTCCGGCGCTTACCGCAATCCCGGCGTCGTGAAGTCGCCTGACGAGAGGCCGGCTTTCGACCAGAAAGTCGACCTCAAAGCTGGGCAGCAGCACCGAGTCCAGCGAACGGATGACGAGCTCGTCTTGGCAGATAGCGAAGACGCGCATGTCAGAGGCGCATCCAGAACATGGCCAAACGTCCATTATACGCCGCCGCTGAGATGGCCGCTTCACTGGCAGTGGCGGCCATTACGGTTTTTCCCGCTTCGGCGCAGGCTGCGACGAACCGCGGCGACGAGGCCGCCTGTGCCGCGTGCGTCGCCATCGCCGTTGATGCCGCGACCGGGCCGGCACTTCCGCAGCAACTCCAGGGCGTGGAAGTGTTCGTCCGCGTGCCTAGCGGAAAAGAAGGCGACGTCGCATCGACACTGGACGCGATCGAGCGCGCAGGTGGACGGCCTGCCCTGCTCATTGACGGATGGCCGATGGCCGCGCTTCCACCGTTGGTGGCTCGACGAGCCGGCCGAATCGTCATCGACCCTGGCCGACGGCCGGCGGACGTGACCGAAGACCAGTTTGCGTTCCGGATGAAAACCGCCGTGAGCGCGCTTCGGGGCGCGGTGCCCGACACGGCCCGAATCGGCCTGGCCGCCGACGTCGCGCTGCTGTCGTCGCTCCTTTCACGCAATGTCGGTTTCTATCTGGACTTTCTCGTCGCGGTCGATGACGAGCCCCTCTCGATCACGGGCATCGAGCTCTGGCGGACGATTCCGGCATCAGTCACGTCGCTCGATCGTGCACTGACAGCCTCGAACGCGGCGGCCGCTCAGCACTGGCTGTGGATGCTGCCACCAGATCCGTCCGTTGCCGGCACGTTGGCTGGGAAGCTTGCTCGGGCGAAGACGACACCGGTGGCATCGGACACATCGCAATCGGCCGCGACCGACACGTTTGTTCAGGACGTTGAGGTCGTGGCGTCACGCTCCCTCACGGTGGCGGAGATCGTTGCCCGGCATCAGGCTGCGTCCGCGCGTCAGGCGGCGGCGGTGCGGACCGTGATTGCGAACGGCACGTTGACCCTGTCGTTCGAGGCGCCAGGCTTCCCGGCGCCGGTGACGGTCAGCTCGGAAGTGCGCATGTACACCGCTGAAGGGGTTACGGATATCGAGCAGCGGGAAGTACGAATCAACGGGGTCGAGTTTCGCGCCAGCGCGGTGCCCAGGTTGCCGATCATCGAGCCGGAGCGGGTCGCGTCGCCGCCGCTCGCGATCGCCCTGACCGATGTCTACCGATATCGCCTTGCCGGCCGCGAAACAATCGCCGGCACGCCCTGCTACGTCGTCGCGTTCGAACCTGACCCGGTTCGATCCGCCAGGTCTTCGACCCTGTTCCGCGGGCGGGCGTGGATCGCAACTGACAGTTTCGGGATGCTGAAGGTGGCAGCCACCCAGACCGGCCTCGTGGGTGCCATCGTGGCATCCGAACAAACCGACGAGTTCCGGCAGGTGCAGGAAGGCGTGTGGCTGCTCGCTCGATCCGATGTGCGCCAGATGTATGAAGGCGCGGCGCATCGGACGCCGATTCACCGCGTGCTCGCGCTTCGAGGGGACGAGATCAACGCTCCGGACTTTCGCGAGAGGCGACAGTTTGCCTATCGCTCGGCATCGGTGATGCTGCGCGATACCGCGCAAGGGTATCGCTACCTGAAGAAGGAGGACGCAGCGGCGGAGTCCCTCCAGCTCGCGGGCTCACCCAGTCGGGTCCGAACGATTGCCGCTGGCGTGATCCTCGATCCCAACATCTCCATACCGCTGCCGTTTGCCGGATTCAGCTACGTAGACTTCAATTTCCTCGGAACGGGGACCCAGCTGAACACGTTTTTTGGCGGGACCTACGGGCAGCTGGCCTTTGCTGTGCCGTCCCTGGGCGGGAGTCGATGGCAGCTGGCCGGTCGCGGATTCGCCATCGCCTCGTCGTTCTACGATCGATCGTTCGAACAGGGACGGGAGCAGTACGCGGAGAACCTCGAGCAGCGGCCCGCGCAGGCTTCGGTCTGGCTCGTCCGGCCGCTGACGGGACGTGTTTCTCTACGTATCGGCTACGACCTGGATTACACTCATCTCGCCGCGAGCGACGCGACCGCCGCCAGCTTCGTGGTTCCCGCCGATCAGGTCGTGCACGGGGCACGAATCTCGCTCGACGTTCAGCGGGCTGGCTGGAACGGGTCAGCCTGGTGGAACCCGGCGCGCCGGTCAGGATGGCGCGCGTGGGGCCAGACCGCGTCCAGCGACTACCAGCCGTCGCAACAGAGCTTTCAGCGGTACGGCCTGTCGATCTCGCGGGCGCACGTGTTCGACTCGCGGACGGTCGCTCGTCTGGAGGGCGTATGGATGGGCGGCGCTGATCTCGATCGGTTCAGCCGCTATTCGTTCGGGACATTCGAAAATCGCTTGCGCGGTTATCCATCGGCACTGATTCGATACGATCGCGGCGCGGTGCTGAGGACGGCCGTCGCACATGGGTTCAGCAGGCTGATCAGGTTGGACGGCTTCTTCGACACGGCAGCCGTTCACGATCCGGGTTTTGGTGGAGGGCTGAGAAACTACACCGGCGTCGGCGCCGCCGTGGAAATCCCGTCGCCGTTCGGAACACTGACGGCCGTCGAGTGGGGCTACGGCTTCCGTGGCGTGAACGGCAACGGAACGCTCGGCACCCAGGTCGTCCGGATCAGCGGCTACAAGGTGTTCTAAGGATTGCTGGTTTCTGAATGCTGACTGACGCACGGTGAAGGCTTGCGCCGACACCGTCTTTGGAACTGATCCGAGTCTCGGATCGCACAGCGTTGCGCATGAACATGAGAACGGCTCTCATCCTGTCGCTCAGCCTCATTACGGTCGCCCTTGGCGCCGCCCAGCAGACGTTCCGCACCGCCGTCGATCTCGTTCACTTTGGCGTCGTCGTCACCGACAAACAGGGCAGCCCGATTACAGGGCTGACGGCCGACGATTTCGAGATCAAAGAAGCTGGCAAGCCGCAGACCATCAAGTTCTTCGCCGCTGGCGATCCCGCGACCGCGCCTCCACTGCACGTCGGGTTCCTGCTCGATGCCAGCGGCAGCATGGAAGAAGACTTGAAAGACGTTCGCACCGCTGCGATCAAGTTCCTCAACGCGATGGACCGAGCCGAGGACATCACGCTCGTCGACTTCGACACCGAGGTTCGGATGGCACGCTACTCCGGAACCCAGTATGCGCGGCTGATCGAGCGCATCCGTGAACGCAAAGCCGATGGGATGACTGCGCTGTACGACGCGATTGGCGTCTATCTCAGTAGCACTGCCGACCAGGATGGGCAGAAGGTGCTCATCATGTACACCGACGGCGGGGATACCCGTAGTGCCTTGACGATGGGCGAGGTCCTCGATCTCCTGCGTGCCTCCGACGTGACCGCCTACGTCGTCGGCTACCTTGAGCACCAGGGCTCCGGCCGCATGACCCAACGGGCCGAGCTGACGCGTTTCGCCTCGATGACCGGAGGCCTGGCGCTATTTCCAACCAGCATCAAAGAAGTCGAGAAGATGTACGAGAAGATCGAGCGGGAGATCTCCTCGCGCTACAACCTCGGATACACCTCGACCGACGAACGCACCGATGGCGCGTGGCGCAACGTTGAAATCCGCCTGAAGCGAACCGACCTGAAAGGCGCGAAGCTCCGGACCCGGGGTGGGTATTTCGCGCCGATGAAAAAATAAGCTCCCCGCTGCCAGCTTCCAGCTGAATCAGTTTCCAGTTACCAGTCCTAGTTTCCAGTTTGCGTCCAGACTTGGCATATGTTTTCGCGCGAAGCCTGTCTCGCCATAGCGGCGCCAGCCGCGAAGGCGGGCGGATCCCGGATCCCGGACCGCGGATCCCGACTCCAATCCGCCACCTGTGGTACGATTTTCAGATCACCATGGCGTCCAAGTACGATCAGTTCAAGCTGGTAACGGATTTCGAGCTGCGAGGCGACCAGGCGCAGGCGATCGAGGAGCTGGTGGCGGGCTTGAACCGGGGGGATCAGTCGCAGGTCCTGCTGGGGGTGACCGGATCCGGCAAGACCTTCACGATGGCTCAATGTGTGGCGCGCGTGAACCGGCCGACCCTCGTCATGGCCCACAACAAGACGCTGGCCGCGCAGCTCTACCAGGAATTCCGCCGCTTTTTCCCGGAGAACGCGGTCGAGTACTTCGTCAGCTACTACGACTACTACCAGCCAGAGGCCTACGTTCCGACCACGGATTCGTACATAGAAAAGGAAGCCATCGTCAACGACGAGATCGATCGGATGCGACTGTCGGCGACGCGGTCGCTCTTCGAACGTCGCGACGTCATCATCGTTGCCAGCGTGTCCTGCATTTACGGTCTCGGATCGCCGGAGGCCTACTACGGCATGATGCTGCCGCTCGAACGCGGACAGCGCATCGACCGCGATCAGATTCTCCGGAAGCTCGTCGAGATTCAATACGAGAGAAACGATCACGAGTTCGCGCGCGGCGTCTTCCGTGTCCGCGGCGACATCGTCGAGGTCCAGCCGTCGTATGAGGACACGGCGATCAGAATTGAGTTGTTCGGCGACGAGGTGGACGAGCTCATCGCCTTTGATCCCCTGACTGGCAAGACGATCCGGCGCCACGACAAGGTCGCGATCTATCCGAAGACGCACTTCGTGACCTCCCGCGATCGAACGAAGGCTGCGGTAGAAAGCATCAAGGCGGAGCTGGGCTGGTATCGAACTCAGCTCGAGTCGGAAGGCAAGGTGCTCGAGGCGCACCGGCTGCATCAGCGGACGATGTTCGATCTCGAGATGATCAAGGAGATTGGCTACTGCCACGGGATCGAGAACTACGCTCGCCACCTGACCGGCCGCGCGCCGGGTGAACCGCCGCCCACGCTGCTCGATTACCTGCCGCCAGATGCCCTGATCATCGTTGATGAAAGCCACCAATCGGTTCCTCAGGTCCGCGGGATGTATCACGGCGATCGCTCGCGCAAGGAAGTGCTCGTCGCCTACGGATTCCGGCTGCCGTCGGCGCTCGACAACCGCCCGTTGAACTTCGAAGAGTGGGAGGCGCGCACGAACCAGTTGCTGTTCGTCTCTGCGACTCCAGGGCCGTACGAACTTCGACGTGCCGGCGGGGTCGTCGTTGAGCAAATCATCCGGCCGACCGGCCTGGTCGATCCGGCGATTGAGGTCCGCCCGGTGCGCGGACAGGTGGACGACCTGCTCGCGGAACTGCGGGAGCGGGTGGCGCGACGGGAGCGCGTGCTCGTGACCACGCTGACCAAGCGGATGGCCGAAGACCTGACCCAGTACTACCAGGAGCTTGGCGTCAAGGTGCGATACCTCCACTCCGACATCGACACGCTCGAACGGATCCAGATTCTGCGCGACCTCCGCCGCGGAGAGTTCGACGTGCTGGTCGGGATCAACCTGCTGCGCGAAGGGCTCGATCTTCCAGAGGTGTCGCTGGTTGCGATTCTCGACGCCGACAAGGAAGGCTTCCTCCGATCGGGCGGCTCACTCATCCAGACCGTCGGACGCGCCGCCCGCAACGTGAACGGCAAAGCGATCATGTACGCGGACAAGGTCACTGATTCGATGCAGTTCGCAATCAGCGAGACCGATCGGCGCCGCAAGATCCAGGAAGAATACAACCGCGAGCACGGCATCACGCCGGCATCGATTGTGAAGAGTATCGATGAGGAGATGGCAGGCGTGTACAACGCTGACTATGTCACCGTGCCGACCGACTCAGAGGGTGAGACCTTCCGGACCCATGGCGAACTCGAGGCGCATCTGACGGCGCTGCAGGCGCAGATGAAGGCGGCGGCCGCCAACCTCGAATTTGAGAAGGCCGCGTCGCTTCGTGACCGGATCAAACAGCTGCGCACCCGGGAACTGGGGTTGACCGGGAGCCGGCACTAATGCCGTTGCTCCAGAGCTGGGCGAAATCCGCGCTGCTCGAAGTGCAGGAATACGTCCTGATGCTTTGGAAGTCCGCTCGGGCAGCGGTGACCCGTCCCTTCTATTTTCGGGACATCGTCGAACAGTTTGAAGCGATTGGGGTCGGGTCCATGACCGTCGTGCTCTTGACGGGAATGTTCACCGGCATGGTCCTGGCGCTGCAGTCCGGGATTACGCTCGATCAGTTCGGCGCACGATCCATGGTCGGCCGGCTGGTCAGTGCATCGATGGTCAAGGAGCTGGGTCCCGTCCTGACCGGCCTGATGGTCGCGGGACGTGTGGGTTCAGGCATCGCGGCCGAGCTGGGATCGATGATGGTGACCGAGCAGATCGCTGCGCTCCGCGCGCTCGGGACCGATCCCATCCGCAAGCTCGTCCTCCCGCGTGTCCTCGCCGGGCTGTTCATGGTGCCGCTGCTCACGATAGTGTCGGTAGGTGTTGGCATGGTTGGAGCATGGATCGTGACCGTGACGCAGCTGAAGGTTGCGTCGAGCGTTTACTGGAACAGCGTCGTGGACGGACTGTATATCCAGGACGTCTGGATGGGGCTCGTCAAACCGTTCTTCATCGGCATCACGATTACGAGCATCGGCTGTCACGTCGGGATGCGCACCCACGGTGGAACCCAAGGCGTCGGGCGGGCGACGACGAACGCCGTCGTCAGCGCGTCGGTCGCGGTGATCGCCGTGGACTTCCTGGTGACGAAGCTCCTCATCGCGATGATGTACTGATGGCGATCCTGCAGGCCCCGCGTCCGCCGCTTCTGGACGAAGCGATGGGCCCCGGCGGGCCGATCATCGTATTCGACGACGTGTCGCTGGCGTTTGATGAGAAGGAGATCCTCCGGAACGTGTCGTTCACGTTGCAGACCGGGCACACGAAGATCTTCCTCGGCGCGAGCGGTGCCGGAAAGTCGACGATCTTGCGGCTGATTCTCGGCCTGCTGAAGCCGGATTCCGGACGGATTTTCGTCAATGGCGACCGCGTGGACAACATGAAGGAAGACGACCTGATGCGGATCCGCGTCGATCTCGGGATGGTGTTCCAGGAAGGTGCGCTCTTCGATTCGCTGACCGTCCGCGAGAACGTCGGCTACAAGCTGTTCGAAGAGACGGACGCGCCGATCGATGATGTGAACCGTCGGGTTGAAGAAGTGCTCGGCTTTGTGCGCCTCAGCGAGTTCATCGACCGCATGCCGTCGGAACTCTCCGGCGGCCAGCGGCGGAGGGTCGCGATCGCACGAGCGATGACCGCCAAACCGCGCATCCTGTTGTACGACGAACCGACGACTGGCCTGGATCCGATTACGTCGCTGACGATCGATGAAGAAATCATCAAGCTGCGCGACATCGAAGGGGTCAGCTCGATCGTCGTGACGCACCAGCTGCGCGATGCCTTCTACGTCGCCGAGCACATGGCGGTCCAGAGCAACGGCGAGCTCACCTTCGCACGGTCGCCCGAACGGAAGGCGGATGAAGCCGAGTTCATCATGCTGAAAGACGGCGGGATTGCCTTCGAAGGCAATGCGAGCGAGCTGAGGGCAGCCGCCGTGGAGAATACGTATATCCACTCGTTTTTGTCGTGAGCGCTTGGAACTGTTGACATGCCGAGAACACGTTCGCTTGCCTGGTCTGAGCTGAAAATCGGAATTCTGGCGGTGGTGGCGATCGCCCTGGCGATCGTCTTCATTGTCGCGGTCGGGGGGCAGGGTGGGTTCAGCTGGCAGCGATATGAGCTGAAGACGAAGTTCGCCAACGTCCAGGGGCTGAAATCCGGCGCCATCGTCCGCGTGGCCGGTGTCGAAGTCGGCAAGGTGACGGCGGTGGACTTTGTTGGCGCTGAAGTCCAGGTAACCGTCGAGGTCAACAAAGAGCATCAGAGCCGCATTACCGATCAATCACGCGCGTCGATTGGCTCGTTGAGCCTGTTGGGTGAGCCGACCATCGAAATCAGCCCGGCAGGGACCGGGACGCCACTCAAGAATGGCGACTTCATTTCAAGCGTGCGCACTCCCGGACAGATCGGCGACGTCGCTGAGAACGCGACACAAACGCTCGAGCAGACGACGGCGCTGATCAAGGAGATCCGTGCGGGAAAAGGCACCGTCGGCAAGCTGTTTACCGACGAGCAGGTCTACCAGGACGTGACCCGGCTGGTGGCATCAGCTCAAGCGGTGACCACGGCGATCAACCAGGGCAAGGGCTCGCTGGGCATGTTCGTGCGCGATCCCGCGCTCTATAACCAGGCCAACGCGTCGATCGCCAATCTGCAGGAGATGACGCGACGGATCAACGCCGGCGAAGGCAGCCTTGGCCGGCTGTTGAAGGACGAGCAATTCGCCAGGTCGCTGAGCTCCGCGAGCACCAACCTGGATCAAGTGACAGGGAAGCTGTCCCGCGGCGAAGGCACGATGGGGAAACTGCTGACCGAACAGCAGCTGTACGATCGGTTCAACTCGGTTGCCGCCCGGATCGACAAATTGACGACCGATCTCGAACAAGGCCAGGGTGCCGCCGGTCAGTTGCTCCAGAACAAGCAGTTATATGAGAACATGAACGGCGCGGCCAGCGAACTGCGCGGCCTCATCGGCGACATCCGCAAGGATCCAAAGAAATACCTGAACGTGCGCGTGAGCATCTTCTGAGGCGGAGGACGACATGGCGAGAGACGACGGCAGCGCAGCGGGAACAGTCATAGTGGCGTTTGTGCTCGGCGCGCTGACCGGCGCGGCCGTCGCACTGCTGGTGGCGCCCGCGTCAGGCGAGGAGACCCGCCGGGTGCTTGCGGAAAAAGCGCGCGAAGGGCGGGAGAAGGCGACCGAAGCAGCCCGTCAGGGACGCGAATTCGTCAATCGGCAAAAGGAAACCTTCTCGTCGGCGATCGAAAAGGGGCGTGACGCGTACCAGCAGGCGCGCGGGGCCGCCAGCCGTCCGCCCGCCGGGAGCGGAGAGACTCTGTGACCAACGGCTGGTCCGACGTGTTCCTCGGGGTCATCGCGGCGGCGACGCTGGTGATGGCGGTCATCCAGATCGGCGCGATCGTCGCGGCGCTCAGGCTGTCGCGACAGGCGCAGCAGGTGCTGCAGTCCGTGCATCAGGAGGTCCGACCGCTCATCGCGCGGGCACACGTCATTGCCGAGGAAGCGTCGCGCACGGTGGCCATAGCCACGACCCAGGCTCAGAAGGTCGATCGGCTGATCACGGATCTGTCCCAGCGCGTTGACGAGACGGCAGGCGTGATTCAGGAAGCCATCATCACCCCGGCTCGAGAGGGGCTGGCAATCGTGGCGGCGGTCAAGGCGGGGCTGGGTGCCCTGCGAGGTCTGCGTGATATGCGGCCGCGCAACGGCCGGCATGCCGAAGAGGAAGATCCGCTCTTCATCGGCTGATCACAAAACGCGGTCTTTACGCGCCCGTCCGGGCGTGTTAAAACGTGGGCACCACAACTCATCAAGTGAGGTCCGCCATGTCATGTACCGGTCGGCCTTTCCTCATTCTCGTCATCGTCGCCGTGTGCGTGGCCGCACCCACTACCGCGGGCGCGTCCGCGCAGGACTCCAAGTCGGCACCGGTGGCCAAGGAACTCGTGCAAACACTGGATGCGGCCAAGCTGGATTCGATGGCGGCTCC
Source organism: Acidobacteriota bacterium (assembly GCA_046732715.1). Classification (GTDB taxonomy): domain Bacteria; phylum Acidobacteriota; class Vicinamibacteria; order Vicinamibacterales; family 2-12-FULL-66-21; genus JALZOC01. The sequence goes on from JBKPNQ010000092.1 coordinate 21,795, forward strand.
TGATCCCTCGACGCCGGGCGCGTTTGTTGCCGTCCTCTACATTCCCGGCACACAGCTGCTGGTCGTATCAGCCAAGTACGTCGCGCCGCAGCTGCTCACCGACAAAATCACGTCGAAGGACTACCGCGACGTCTACGTCGATCTGCAGTCGGCGTCGGTGCGCGGCAGCAAAGTGTTCGTGACCGACCAGGGCGCAGACGGTCTCGCGGCCAAGCCGTCCGGCGATAGCGCGGCCGACAGCTGGGATGAAGGGGACAAGTCGGTGACGTTCGACGGCGACTGGAAGAAGGCGAAAGTGACCGAAGCGGACTACACGAAGACCTTCAACGATGCCGACGATCGGTACGCGAAGATCCTGTCGATGCTGGTGGCGCAGGCAAAAAAATCGAAGGCGGGGTCTTAGCAGTGCTGAATGTTGAATGTTGAATTGATTAGAAGCGGTTTCAAAACCGAGTCCGATGGGCGAAGCCCCTCGGAGTGATTAGGATTTTGCGGTCGCTGGGGCCTTGCGATAGACTAGATTTTTCCTCAGGCGGGCGCTTGGCTCAGCGGTAGAGCATCGCCTTCACACGGCGGGGGTCAGTGGTTCGAATCCACTAGCGCCCATTAACCTGCCTCGCTCCAGAAACGCTGATAGTTGATTGGCACCTTCAATCAGCAAACAGAAATCCACATCCAGCGATCTGGCCATGCTCAGCATACTTGCCGTATCGGGCTACCGGTCGCTGCGCGATGTGGTCCTTCCACTCGATCGGCTGAACCTGGTCACCGGTCCCAACGGCAGCGGCAAATCCAACCTCTATCGCGCCCTCCGGATGCTGGCGGAGACGGCGCAGGGGCGGGTCATCCCGTCGCTCGCGAGGGAAGGTGGCCTCGAGTCGACGCTGTGGGCGGGCCCTGAGACGATTTCGCGAAGCGTGAAACGCGGCGATCATCCTGTGCAGGGCGGCGGAAGGCAGAAGCCGGTCAGCTTGCGAATGGGTTTTGCCGGCGAGGACTTCAGCTACGCCATCGATCTTGGTTTGCCAGTTCCGCCATGTGGGGCGTTTTGCCACGACCCGGAAATCAAACGTGAGTGCGTCTGGGCCGGACGGACTCTGCGACCGTCGGCGGTCCTGGTCGACCGTCGTGGACCACTGGTGAAAACGCGTGAAGCGAAAGGCGAGTGGACGATCGTCGCGCAGCATCTCGCCAGCTTCGACAGCATGATGACGCACTGCGCGGATCCGCGGAATACGCCGGAGCTGCTCATGCTTCGCGAGGGAATGCGCGCGTGGCGTTTCTACGATCATTTTCGCACCGACGCGGCAGCGCCGGCCCGGGTTCCGCAGATTGGAACGCATACCCCCGTGCTGAGTCACGATGGCGCTGATCTGGCCGCCGCGCTGCAGACGATCCGCGAGATTGGCGACGACGACGCGCTCGATCGGGCCATCGACGATGCGTTTCCGGGCGGACGAGTCAGCGTCAGTCAGGATGGTGGATGGTTCGACGTCACCATGCAGCAACATGGCCTGCTGCGGCCGCTCCGCGGCGCCGAACTGTCGGATGGCACGCTCCGCTACTTGCTCTGGATCGCCGTGCTGCTGACTCCGCGTCCGCCAGGGTTGCTGGTGCTCAACGAGCCGGAGACGAGTCTGCATCCCGATCTGCTGCCGGCGCTCGGACGGCTGATTTCCCAGGCTGCCGCCAATTCGCAGGTGGTAGTCGTGTCGCACGCGCACCCGCTGATCGATGCGCTGCAACAACTGCCCGACTGCCGCTCGATCGTGCTCGAGAAGCAGTTGGGCGAAACCAGAGTGGTTGGAGAGAGCTGGCCCGGCGCGCCGTGGCAATGGCCGGCGCGGTAACCGCATGAACTGCTGAATGCTGATTGGCCGCGGTCTTGGGACCGCGGCTTGCATCCGTTTAAACTTTGGGCTGGAGGCTGGAATATGTTCATCGTCACGCGGCAGACCGTCGGGCGCTGGTGCGGTGCGCTGGCCGGGGTGGCGGTAGCCATTACCGTCGGCGGGGTTCTCGATGCGCGCCAGGCACAGGCGCCGGCCTCGCAAACGCCACCACCGACGGCAGGTGCGCCGCCGCAAGGTCAGCGCGGTGCTCAGAATCAGCAACCGGCTGGCAGAGGCAACGCAGCCGCTCAGGCAGCTGCGCAGGGCGCGGTGCGAAACGCCGAGGGGAACATCATCGGGTTTACGGCGCTGGCAGAGATTCCCGGAACACCTTGGCGCATTCACGACATCGCGCGTCCACACCCTCGTGTCATCACCCCGGGGGCAACGCCGGGCGCGGCCCCATCGGACGCCATCATCCTTTTCGATGGCAAAGATCTGTCGAAGTGGGCGTCCGCACGCAACGGTCAGGACGCGACGTGGCCGGTCAAGGACGGCTACTTCGAAACCGGCGCGGGATCGGGATCGATCGCAACCCGCGAAAAATTTGGTGACGTCCAGCTGCATGTCGAATTCGCGACGCCTAGCCCCGGACGCGGATCGAGCCAGGATCGGGGCAACAGCGGCGTGAGGTTCATGGACCGCTACGAAGTGCAGGTGCTGGATTCGTACGAAAACGTCACCTACGCCGACGGTCAGGCCGCCGCGATTTACGGCGAGTATCCGCCGCTCGTCAACGCGGCACGAAAGCCGGGGGAGTGGCAGACCTACGACATCATTTTCGAGGCGCCCAAGTTCAACGGCCAGACCCTGCTCGCGCCCGCGTACATCACCGTCTTCTGGAACGGCGTCCTCGTCCAGCATCGTCGTCCTGTCATGGGATCGACGTCGGCGACGACGACGCAGCACGCCTACACGCCGCACGATCCCGAGCTGCCGCTGACGCTGCAGGATCACTCGCATCCGGTTCACTATCGCAACATCTGGATCCGGCGGTTGGCCGGGTATGACTTGCCGGAACAAAAGTAGTGTTCTCGCGATTCGCGGTTCGGACGCCCGTAACGCGGAGCTTTAGCTCCGCGTTCTGGCGGGAAGCCGGGAGCTGGAAGCTATGAAACGAACCGTCTCATCGGAATCGCCTCCTGCCCCCACGCCAGGCCGATGACGTCGACGACGGACTGCAGGAGGCCAGTGATCGCGAACCCGTCGTGCGCCAGCGCGCGCAGGAATACCTGATCCGGCGACGAGGTCCGCCCGAAAGCGATCAGCGCGTCGGTTGCCGTCACTGCGAGTGACGCGTCGGGCGGCACACCGTGCCAGAATCCGGATGCCACGTACCGATGACCCTCGAGAATACCTGCACTGGCGGCGACGTTCGAAGTGGCATCGATCTCGAAGGCGTCGGCGAATGCAGGCCGGCCATTGAGGGTGACGATCGTTCGGCTCGAGAGATGGCGGAAGCGCAGGGATTCGCCGCGGCTCTGCCGTCCGGTCGCCCAGCACTCGAGGATGCCAACTCTGGACTGCCGGTCGGCTGCGATCGTCACCCGCTGTCGAAAGCAACTCTCCGCAAATGGAATCGTCAGTCCCGGGTAGTACTCGATCTGGCCGCCGGGCGCGACGACGAGATTCACCGACTGGGTGGCCTGCGCGCCTTCGGGCATTCCGAGAATGCGCGATGCTGCCTGCATGACAACCACCGCGCGGGCGCCGGAGTCGACCGTGATGTCCATCTTGCAGTCGTCACCAGCGCAGAGGCCCGGGCCCAGCGTGATCACCTGCACTAGTAGCCCGCCGCTGGCGAGTTGGAAGGGGCGTACGATTTTCAACGGCGCGGAGACGTACCCGTGCGCCAGGGTGGTGCCCGTCGCGCCCGCTGTGAATACGAGCTCGAGCCGCCCTCTCACCGGTGTCGCCATCCGCTGGTCGACGCTGAAGGCGGTCTCATAGACTTGGCGCTCGTCCAAAGGTGCGAGCATGGCGACGGAGCCACGCGACCGAAGCGCGCCGGCGAAGCGGCGCGCGCGAGAGCGTGTAGCGGGTAGGGAGTTCGAGGGGCAAAGCCTCTCGGATGAGACCAGTCACGACGCCTCGAACAGGACTTGCCGTCGAATCCACTCGATGACGGCGTTCAATCCCTCGCCGCGTTTGAGGTTGGTAAAAACCACCGGCTTCCCGTCGCGTACGGCTGCCGCGTCGCGCGCCATCACGCCAAGGTCAGCACCAACGTTGGGCGCGAGATCGATTTTGTTGATGACGAGCAGATCGCTTCGCGTGACGCCGGGACCGCCTTTGCGCGGCACCTTGTCTCCACCAGCGACGTCGATGACGTAGATGCTGACGTCGACAAGCTCCGGGCTGAACGACGCCGCGAGATTGTCGCCGCCGGATTCGAGGAAGACGATTTCCAGTTCAGGGAACTTCGCCCGCATCTCATCGAGCGCTTCGTGATTGATGGACGTATCTTCCCGGATGGCGGTGTGTGGACAGCCACCGGTTTGCACGCCACGGATGCGCTCGATCGGGAGCGCACCGGATTGCATCAAGAACTCGGCGTCCTCGTGGGTATAGATGTCGTTGGTGACCACCGCGAGGCTATATCGATCGCGCAGCTGCTTGCAGAGACTGTCGAGCAGGGCGGTTTTGCCAGATCCTACGGGACCGCCGACGCCGATTGTGACGCTCATCATCTAGATCCTTTGGTCGCTACGACAGCCACTGTCGAACTGGACGGGCTGACGGCGACGTCGAAGATCCGAAGAATCGAAGATCCGAAGGGAACGGCGGGGAATAGCCGCGACGTGCCTTGAAAGTTGCGGCTGTCCGGATCTTGCCGTGCGAACATCGTGACGTTCATCTCGCTCGACCGCGCGACGCGGTCCTGCAGCCCGCAGTGTGACGCTCTCCTTCGAATCTTCGTTTCTTCGATTCTTCGCGTTTTGCCGTGGTCTGGTTTTAGCTCGACACGTGAGCATCGCCTCACGACTGAAACAATCTCGTCCGCAGCGCTCCTTGCTGATGACACCGAATGTCGAGCGCTGGTGTACAGGTGAACAAGTCCTCTTCGTTCGCATCCACGGCCCGCAGGACCGCGGCTTCGAG
>JBKPNQ010000093.1:0-5776 GCA_046732715.1 Acidobacteriota bacterium
GACATGAGGCGTTTCGCCATCGTTTTCATCGCACTGACCATCGGCGCTGCCTCGCTCCTTGCACAGGCGCCGCAGGCGATTGCACCGGTTCCACCGCTTCCGCCGCCATTCAGCGAGTGGCTGTCAGCCGTGCGCGACGAAGCGGCGACCCGCGGTATCCGGCCGGAGATCATCGAGCAGGCGTTCACCGGCGTCGAGCCTGTGGAGCAGATTCTCGAGCGCGATCGGGCCCAGGCCGAATTCACGTTGAATCTCGAGTCCTATCTGCGACGACGATTGACGCGGCCGATCCTCAAGACCGCCCAACAGAGGTACACGGAGCACCGGACGCTGCTCACGAAAGTGGGGCAGCACTACGGCGTCAACCCCCGCGTCGTGGTGGCGGTGTGGGGACTTGAATCCAACTTCGGCCGCTTTGCCGGCGTACGGCCGACGATCCCCACGCTCGCGACGCTCGCCTACGACCCGCGGCGCGGGCCGATGTTCCGCAACGAGTTGTTCAACGCCCTCGAAATCCTGAACCGTGGAGACATCGACCTGGAGCAGATGAAAGGGTCCTGGGCAGGCGCGCTCGGTCAGCCGCAATTCATGCCGTCGAGTTACCTGCAGTTTGCCGAGGACTTTGACGGCGACGGTCGAAAGGATATCTGGTCGTCCGAGCCGGACGTGTTCGCGTCCGTCGCCAACTATTTGAAGCAGCATGGCTGGTCGGAGGGGGCGGCATGGGGTCGTGAGGTCAAGCTCACCGCGAGCGCGCGCACCGCCGTCGGCAAATTGAGCCTGCGGGAGAGCGGATGTCGCGCGGAGCGGGCCATGACCGATCCCCATCCCCTCAAGGACTGGAGAAAGATGGGCGTGCGTACGCTCGGAGGCGCGCTCGTGCCGTCAACCGCAACCGAGGCATCGCTGATTCGTGCCGGTACCCGCAGCTTTCTGTTGTATTCCAACTACGGCGCGATCCTCGCCTACAACTGCGCGAACACCTACGCGCTCAGCGTCGCGCTGCTGTCCGATCGGATTCACTGAACCTTTCGCGGTTCGCAATTCGCAATTCGCAATTTCGCGATTCGCGGATCAGCGATTCGAGGATCAGTGATTCGAGGATCAGTGATTCGAGGATCAGTGATTCGAGGATCAGTGATTAGGGATTAGGGATTCAGTCCCGCTGCCCTGGTGGTCGCCGGCTCGATGAGAGACAGTGACGCGAGCATGACGGCGGCCAGCGCGACGAGGATGGCCGCGATTGCGTCATGAGCATCGGCGATCAGCACGGCAGCAAGGAACAGCGATCCCGCGAGCAGCGTGTCGATCGCGGCAATCGCCGGAAACAACCGCTTGCGATGATCGATCAGCATCGCCGGATGGACCCGTGCCGTGAACGACAGGTTCAGCCGCAGGGCGACGGAGATCGTCGCGAGCGTGAGCCCGACCAGGAACAGCCGGGATCCGAGCCTTGGCGTTTCGATCCAGCGGCGCACGCCCCACAACGCCGTTGGCACGGCGGCATTGACGATGGCGACGACGTACTGGTGAAACAGCCACCACCAGAGAGCGTCACGTCGGGCCGGGGTGAGCGCGGTGAAGTTGCCCGACTCGAGCGACCGCAGATCGACGAGCAGGGCATCGGCGGTGGGATAGCGCTCTGCGGGATTGGCGCGCATGCAGCGACGAGCGATCCGATCGAGGCCGGGGAGAGGCAGCGGGCGAGTCAGACCGCTCGACCGACCCTCCATCAATTCGGTCATCCGTGCCAGGACCGACGCAGGGTCGGTTCCAAATGGATGTTCTCCGGTCGCGAGTTCCCACACGAGCACGCCGAACGCGAAGATGTCGGCGCGCTCGTCAACCTCCTTGCCGCTCAACTGCTCCGGCGCCATGTAACCGGGGGTGCCAAGCGCCGAACCGACCTCGGTCAGCCGCGTCGACGCCGGTGCGTCCGTTCTCGCCGGGCTCTGTGCCAGCCCGAAGTCCAGCACTTTGATCTGCCCATCGTCGCGCCGAATGATGTTCTCAGGCTTCAAATCGCGATGAACGATGCCGCATCCGTGTGCGGCAGCCAGCGCTTCCGCAATCGTGACGAGCACTGGCAGCAGTTGCGATGGCGGCAGCGCACCGTCGCCAAGCTCCTGACGGAGCGTCCGACCCCTGACGAGTTCGGACGTGATGTAGAGCTCGCCGTCGATCTCTTCGAGCGCGAAAATCGTGGCAATCGACGGGTGCAATAGTGCGGCGGCGGCTCGCGCCTCCCGGGTCAATCTTTCTCGTCGTAGCGGGTCGCGCGTGTACTCGGGCGTCAGCGCCTTGAGCGCGACGGTTCGGCGCAGCCGCTGATCCTCAGCCGCGTAGACGACGCCCATGCCGCCCCGGCCGATCTCCTCCAGGATCCGGTACGTGCCGATTTGCTTGCCGACGAGCGAATGCTCGTCGCCGAGTGCCAGCTCGGGATCGATCGCCCAGGCCGGTCGATCGAGAAACTCGCCGGCCTTCGCGTGGCTCGTCAGCAGCGTCTGGACTTCGCGCAGCAGTTCCGGATCACCGGCGGTCGCCTGCTGAATATAGGTGTCGCGGTTGGCAGCGTCGCGCTCGAGCGCTTCGTGAAAGATGTGATTGATCTGCTGCCAGCGTCCGGCGTTCACGCGTGCGAGGTCCCTTCCAGCTCTCGCGCCAGCCACGCGCACGCGATGGTCCAGTGCCGCTTCACCGTCGCCGGCGAAATCTCCATTGCCTCAGCGGTCTCCTCGACCGTGAGCCCGCCGAAGAAGCGCAGCTCGACGAGCCTGGCCTGATCGGCATCGAGGGCCGCCAGCCGCTCGAGCGCCTCATCGAGCGCGATCAAATCGATCGATCGTTCTCCGCCCGGCATCAGGCCCTCGTCAAGCGTCACGCGTTGCCGCTCTCCGCCGCGTTTCTTGGCGCCTCGCGCGCGCGCTCGCTCGATCAGGATCTGCCGCATCGAGTGCGCGGCGATCGCGCAGAAATGCGCGCGGTTCTGCCACCGCCCAGGCTTGTCTTTCATCAAGCGAAGGTAGGCTTCGTGAACCAGGGCGGTGGGCTGGAGCGTCTGACCCGGACGTTCGCGCCGCAGGTAGCTCGCGGCCAGGCGCCGAAGCTCCTGGTAAACGACCGGCAGCAGCGAATTGACCGACTGCCGATCGTCGGTCATCAGGCGATCCGCTTGATCGTGACGTGGTTCATCACGACCGGCTTGACCGGCCGATCTTGACGCCCCGTCGGCACGGCGCCGATCTTCTTGACGACGTCGAGCCCTTCGACGACCTCGCCGAAGACCGAGTGACGATTGTCGAGGTGCGGCGTCGGCCCGAGTGTGATGAAAAACTGGCTCCCGTTGGTGTTTGGCCCGGCATTGGCCATCGAAAGGATCCCGGCGCCCTTGTGACGCAGGCTCGGGTGGAACTCGTCGGCAAAGTTGTAGCCCGGCCCGCCGGTGCCCGTACCGAGGCGATCGCCCCCCTGGATCATGAATCCGTTGATGACGCGGTGGAAGGTCACGCCATCGTAGTACGGGCCGGTTTTCTTCTCGCCGGTCCCCGGATCGTGCCATTCCTTCGTGCCCTCCGCGAGGCCGACGAAATTGGCGACGGTTTTCGGAACTTCCTTGTCGAACAAACGAATGGTGAACGACCCCTCGGTCGTGTCGAAAACAGCATAGGTTCCAGGTTGCACGCGCGATCTCCTTCCGGGCCCTTATTGGGGTAACGGACTTCAGTGGGAGGCAACGGAGTTCACAACGAAGGAACGAAGTCTTCGTTCGTCTTCGTTTGCTCCGTTTCTTCGTTGTGAACTCCGTTTGCTTCGCCATCTCCGAGCGAATGGCCCACGAAAAGGGGATTATAGGCCGAAGATGCCAACAAAACCGGCAGGACCCTCGTCTAATAGACGAATCCCTTCCGTGGACCGGCGAGGTCTACGAAAGTTTTCGTTGACACATACGAATGTGTTCGTAGATAGTGGCCCCCCATGAGCAAGCTCCCTCGACCCACGGACGCCGAACTGGCGATCCTGCGAATTCTCTGGGACCGTGGCACGTGCACGGTCCGGCAGGTGCACGACGAGCTGTCGCGCGAACGGCCGTCTGCCTACACCACCGCGCTCAAAATGCTCCAGATCATGACGGAAAAGGGGCTCGTGCGTCGCGACGACAGCGAGCGCACCCATGTCTACCAATCCAGGCTGACCGAAGAGCAAACGCAGCGGCAGCTCGTCCGCGATTTGCTCGACCGCGCATTTGGCGGGTCGGCGTCGAAGCTCGTCATGCAGGCCTTGTCGGCGCGACGGGCCACACCGGAAGAGCTCGGAGAGATCAGGAGGCTGATCGAAAGCAGCCGGGACGGAAGGGAGATTCGTGATGAGCGCGATTGATCATCTGCTGCGCGAACCGGCCGCCCAAGCGATCGGCTGGGCCCTGCTCCATTTCATCTGGCAGGGCGCGCTCATCGGCGTGTTGACCGCCATCGCTCTGGCCGCGTTGCGCAAGAGCGCACCCGACGTGAAGTATGTGGTCGCGGCGATCGGGCTGTCGCTGATGGTCACGCTTCCAGCTGTGACCGCGATTCAGTTCTGGAGATCCGCCGCGCCGGTGCCGGCATCGACGGCGATGGAGGGTTCGACGTTCACGGTGTCCGCGCCGGTCATTCAACCGAGGGTGAGGAACGGGAACCGAACCGAAACCGAATCGGTGGCGTCTCGTTCACGGATGCGCGATGTGATGCCGATCGAGCAGTGGCTCCCGATGCTGGTCATGGCCTGGCTGACCGGCGTCGTCCTCCTCTCGCTCCGGCTGATGAGCGGCTGGTTGTGGGTCCAGCGACTGAGATCCCACGGGACGGCGCCTGCCGACGACGGCTGGCCGCAGATCGCCGGGCGACTGTGTCGCCGTCTCCATATCGCGCGCCCCGTACGCCTGCTGGAATCGACGATCGTTGACGTGCCCACCGTGATTGGGTGGATGAAGCCGGTGATTCTCATGCCCGCGAGCGCGCTGTCCGGCCTGAATCCCCATCAGCTCGAGGCTATTCTGGCGCACGAACTCGCGCATATCCGCCGGCACGACTATCTCGTCAATCTGTTGCAGACGGTGGTGGAGACGCTGCTCTTCTACCATCCCGCGGTCTGGTGGCTCTCGCGACGCATTCGCGCCGAGCGAGAGAACTGCTGCGACGATCTCGCGGTCAGCCTGTGTGGCGATCCTTACACGTATGCGCAGGCGCTTGCCGATCTCGAGGGGCTCCGCGCGCCCGGTCGTCGCCTTGTCATGGCGGCAAACGGAGGCTCTCTCGCACACCGTATTCGCCGCGTGCTCGCTGCGCCTAAACACGAAGGCCGCGCGCCGGGATGGCTCGCTGGTAGCGCATCGGTTCTGGTGTTGCTCGGCCTTGCGGCTGGGACCGCAACCGATGCATTTCAGAATGCGAGCACGCTCCCGGCCCCGCCCGTCGTCGCCGCGCCACCCTCTGCGCCTCTTGCGTCGGTGATACCGGCGGAGCCGGTGATTGCGTCGCAAGCCTCAACGCCGGCTCCGCAGCGGCGGCGGGACGATCGACCGGGGCTCTCGCGGCCGATGGTCGAATCCGATCGCGTGCTTCAGTCGGCGCTTGCTGAAGAGGAATTGGTCAGGCAGCGAGAGCATGTGTTCGCCGCGATGGCTGGCGATGGCGTTTTTGCATCCACGCCGGCGCTGGTGCCGGCCCTCGCCGATGCACATCGAACGCTGGTTGCGCTCAATGCCGTATGGGTGGTGTCGACGCCGGTGGTCGCC
>JBKPNQ010000094.1:0-11094 GCA_046732715.1 Acidobacteriota bacterium
GAGATCGCGCATGACCTCACCGAACATGTCCCACTCCACCTGAGCGAAGGCCAGGCAGACATGTTCGTTGGTCAGCAGCGAGTGCTCACGACGACGGGCCTCATCGAGGGCGCGATCCACGACGCGTTCGGCCGAGTCGGCCATCTTGTTCTGAGGGATATCAAAGTCGTCCACGGCCGTCCTCCAGAGCGAGCAACGCTCCGGCTTCGCCAGGCGGCCTCGCTGCCGTTGAAAGAGCAAAAGCAAGGCCAGTGGCGACGACGGTAGGGACGGCGGCTAACCGACTGAAAAAAGCGCAGAACGACCGGCTAGCACGACAATCGTCCTCCGGCCCGGAACCCCTGCGGGTACGGGTCGGAGACGACTGCCACTCACTTGGTAGGGAGTTGCCCTTAAAGACGCTTAGCCGATCCCGCCGAGTAGCGCGCGGATACGCGCTTCGGTCGGTGGATGGCTGCTGAAGAGTGATGTGAGACCGCCGCCCGAGAAGGGCTTGACGATGAACATGTGCGCGGTTGCCGGATTCGCATCGAGCGGAACTCGCTTCGAGACCGCGTCAATCTTGCGCAGCGCATCCGCCAGCCCGTACGGGTTGCCGGCGATGCTCGCGCCGCCGGCGTCGGCAGCAAACTCGCGCGACCGGGAAATCGCCATCTGAATCAGCATCGCGGCGAGCGGCGCAAGGATCATCATCGCCAGCAGCGCGATCGGATTGTTGCCGCGATCGCGACCTTCATCACGGCCTCCGTACCCGCCGAACAAGGCGGCAAAGTGCGCCATGCGCGCCACCATCATGATCGCGGCGGCCATCGTCGCGGCAACCGAACTGATCAAGATATCGCGGTGCTTCACATGCGCCAGCTCGTGGGCGATCACACCTTCGAGTTCGTGCTCGCTCAGCACCTCGAGGATCCCCTGGGTGGCCGCCACCGCAGCGTGCGACGGATTGCGTCCGGTTGCGAACGCGTTGGGCGATGGATCCGGAATGATGTACACCTTGGGCATCGGCAGGCTGGCTCGCTGCGTCAACCGCTCGACGATTCGATAGAGCGGGTGCTCAGGGCCCACCGGCTGGGCCCGATACATGCTCAGGACAATCTTGTCCGAGAACCAGTACGAACCGAAATTCATGACCGCGGCGAACGCGAACGCGATGACGAGCCCGTTCGACCCGCCCAGCCAGTCGCCCAGCGCCAGCAATACCGCGCTCATAAGCCCGAGAAGAAACGCCGTCTTGATGCCGTTTGCCATATCTCTATTCTAGCCCGTCCAGCTCGATGTGATTAGTCGAGCGAGTCCAGCAACCCCGCCAGCAAAGCCGCCCGCCACGGCAGATCCGCGATGATCACGTGCTCGTGCGCCGCATGCGCACCCTCACCGCGCGGACCGAGGCCGTCAAGAGTAGGAACACCGACAGCGGCGGTGAAATTCCCGTCGGATCCGCCGCCTGCCGGTCCTTCGCCCAACTCCCGTCCGAGCGCCGCCGCAACCTCGCGCGCCTGGTGATAGAGACGGACGACGGCCGTCGATCGTTCGAGCGGCGGACGCTCAACCCCTCCGGTGATCTCGAGCCTGATCGACGTCCGGGTCGGTTGCAGCGTGCGGATGGCTTGCTCCAGCCGCACCGCGTCCTCCATTGTCTGGACGCGGACGTCGATCTTCGCCGACGCGCGATCCGCAATCACGTTCGGTCTCGACCCCCCTGAGATCACACCCACGTTGACGGTGATGCCGCGGGACAAGTCCTGCAGCGTTTCGATGGCGAGGATCTGGCGGGCCAGCTCGTGGACCGCGCTCGCGCCCTTCCCCGCATCAAGGCCAGCATGAGCCGAGACCCCGTGCACGAGAAGATCGAATTCGCCAACGCCCTTGCGGCTGGTCTTCGCCGCGCCTCCGGGAAGCGATGGCTCCAGAACCAGGACGGCTCGCGACTCGCGGGCAGCCTCCTCGATGAGTCCGCGCGAGGTCGTGCTTCCAATCTCCTCATCTGCCGTCCAGAGCATGGAAACGGTCGGTATGACTCTTCCGACTTCGTCGAGGGCGCGAATCGCGAGCATGGCAACCGCGATGCCGCTCTTCATGTCGAAGATGCCGGGGCCGTGAAGTCGGCCATCCTCTTCGCGTAACGGCATGCGCTCGAGCGTTCCCACTGGCCAGACAGTGTCGAAGTGCCCAAGGAGGAGGATCTGCCGGCGCCCGGAATCTCTGTTCTCCGTCTTCCGCGGCGACCACCTCGCACGCAGATGATCGCCGGATGCGGACTGACGCAGTGGCGTCACGTCCGCCCCGATTCGGGTCAGCCGCTCGGCGAGTTCGGCGCCACATCGATCGACCGCCATCTTGGCGTCGCTTGGCGATTCGAGCCGGACCAGCGACTCGACGACGTCCCGCACCCAGGCCGACTCGGCGTCGCAAAAATGAAGAATCTCCTGCAGGCGGCCGCTCATGCGCGTAGTCTAGTCGTTTCGCGAGGGCTGTACCCTGAGCGTGATCCGTCCGATCTGCGTTCACCGTTCTCTGGCTGCTCGTCTGTGTTCTCCGCTGGCTTGTGTTTTTCTGTGTTCTTCTGTGGCTTAATAGAGCTATGACCGCTGGGATGATTTCGCGAGTCGTGTTCAGCGCGAGCGTGATCGCGCTGCCGTTGACCGCCGCGGCGCAATCGCCGGTCCCCTTCCCGCGGCCCGGGCAAACACAGTCGAAGCCTCCCGCGCAGCCGTCGACGCCAGCGCCTCCGCCCGCCACGCCGGCGACGAACTCACCCGACAAAGATGCGCCCGGTGATCTCGGTGTTCCGATCTATCCAGGCGCGCAGTTCATTGCGTCGTACGACGCAGGTCATGGACAGCGCTATTACTTGTACGGAACCGAGTCCGATTTCACGCAGATCGTGGGCTGGTACAAAACGACGCTGAAGCAGAAGGGGGAACTCGTCTTCGAAGAGCCGCCGGTTCACATGTTCGAGATCGGCCGTTATAAAGAGGAGACGATGGCGTTCACCCCGAGTGTGACGGTCAAGGACTACACCTGGGCGGGAGCAGCCGGCTACATCAATCCCAAGCCCGGGGGCACGCCAGCGCGCTTCAAGACGATCATTCAGGTGGTCCCGAACCCTCCGGGTACGCCGAAGTAGCTCCCGGCGCACGCCCAATCACGCATACTCCGCATTACAGATTTGTGTTTTCCGCACCCGCGTTGTAACCAGTTTGCAACGAACCTGCACAGAACTTCCCGGAATTCGCTCCCAGGTGGCGCGGCTTCCAGCTTGCAGAATTGGAGCGCCTTTTCATGGAATTCAGTGCCCTTGCGGCAAAAGAAACGTCCGCGCTGCTGACACGCATTCTCGGCACCGCGTCCCAGACGTCCCTGAAACGGGTTGAAGCCCTGCGCGCTGCACTCGAGACGGCCACCAAGGCCCTCGAAGATGCGGTGGCGTCCCCACCGAGCCTCGATCGCGACGTCGACGAGCTCGCCAAGAAACTCGGGAAGATAGCCGCGGCCGAAACCGACGCGCGGTTGAAACACCTCTCCGCCGAAGCGCGAAAGATTACCGACGCCCTTCGCGCGGAGCTCGCCGAAGTGGTCGGCGAGAAGGAAGCGCTGGCGATCTCGCTCAAGGACGCTCGCACGCAACTCGACGCGATCAAGGGCGAGTTCCAGGCCGAACAGAAACAGGGCCAAATCCTTCAGAAACAGCTTGCCGAGATCACCGCGTCGTCCAAGAAGCTCGAGGCCGCCCGCGCCGATGCCGCGGCCGCGCGTGACAAGGAAGCCACGGGGCGTGCCGCTGCCGAAAGCGAACTGCATTCGCTTCGTTCGCAGCAGGACAAACTGATCAAAGAGGCCAAACGCGCGCTCGCCGACGCTGAATCGGCAATCGCCGACAAGCGGAAGGCTGAAGTCGGCCTGAACGCGGCGACCAGTCAGGCGCAGGCAGCGGAAGCAAAGCTCAACGCCGTGACGACGTTGTTCAAAACCAGCGCGGCGCGTGTGCAGGCGCTCGAACGCGAACAGGAACAACATCTGGCCGCGATGCGCGAACTCGAAACGCGCGTCCACCATTCGGACGCCGCGGAGCCGGAGGGGTCGGAGCATCACGGCAGCGCTGGCGTCCTCGAAGGGCTGCTTGGCGCGTTCGAGGCGCTGTCGGCGGCCACAACGATCAGCGATGTGCTGGCCACGCTGAGCGAACAGCTGGCGGCGGAGTTCCCGCGAGTCGCGATGTTCCGCGTCAAGGGCAACCGGCTGGAAGGCGCTCATCAGATCGGCTTCGATCTGACGAACGACATCGGCAAGGTCGTCATCCCGCTGGCAATGGACTCGTCGCTGAGCCGTGCGGTGACGTCAGGGATGACCGAACGCCTCAGCGGCGATGCGCTCGAGGCCAGCGGCCTGCCGTTTGGCGGATCCCCGAACTTCGGGGTCGCGATGCCAATCGTCGTGGATGGCGAAACCACCGCTCTCGTCTACGCCGACGACTTCTCCGAGCCGCGCTTCGAAGGCCACGGGTCGGACGATGTGAACCTGAAATTCGCCGAGGCGCTTCGCCATCACACGGTCGCGCTGCTGCAGCGGCTGACGACCGAGCTCAAGACGATGGCGGAGCTGAGGGCCTACGCCGGATCGCTCGTCACCGAAATCGAGCAGATGTATCACTCCGATGTCGCGGCTGGAAAAGAAGGCGAGGAATTGCAGAAGCGGCTGCTGGCGAACCTGGAGTACGCCCGCAGCATCTACGGCAACCGTGCGCAGTATGAGTCGCCGGCCGCGGGGGCGCTCCTCGACGCCCAGGTCTCATCGATGATCGACGCGCACCACGACAGCGCGTTCGGCCGCGACCTCGCCGTCGTCGTCGAATGGTCTGCCGGATCGCGAGCCGCCGAAGCGTCGTAATTACTCCGAGGGGCTGCGCCCCCGGCACGCCTCCGCTGAAGCTTCGGCGGCGTCCGCCGTAGCCTTGGCGAAGGCGGAACTCCCCACACGCTCGCGTCGCTGCGCGCTCGCGGCTTCTCTCGCGCTGGACTTTTTAGTCCTGCTTCAGATAGATCTCGCCGCCCTTGTCGCGGAACTCGCGGGCCTTGTCCTGCATGCCCTTGGCGGCCTCCTCGTTGGCGAGGTTCCGGACCTGCTGCGTCAACTCCATCGAACAGAATTTTGGGCCGCACATCGAACAGAAGTGCGCCAGCTTTGCGCCCTCCGCAGGCAAGGTGGCATCGTGAAATGCCCGGGCGGTGACCGGATCGAGTGACAAGTTGAACTGATCTTCCCAGCGGAACTCGAATCTCGCCTTCGACAGCGCGTCGTCCCAGGCCTGCGCCTGCGGATGCCCTTTGGCGAGATCGGCAGCGTGGGCGGCGATCTTGTACGCAATCACGCCAGCCTTCACGTCGTTGCGATCCGGTAGCCCGAGGTGCTCCTTCGGGGTGACATAGCAGAGCATCGCGGTACCGTACCAGCCGATCTGCGCGGCACCTATCGCCGATGTGATGTGGTCGTATCCAGGAGCAATGTCGGTCGTGAGCGGGCCCAGCGTATAGAACGGCGCTTCGTCGCACCATTCGAGCTGCTTCTCCATGTTCTCTTTGATGAGATGCATGGGCACGTGACCCGGCCCTTCATTCATCACCTGTACGCCGTACTCCCAGGCGATGCGGGTCAGCTCACCTTGCGTCTTCAGCTCGGCAAACTGCGCTTCATCATTCGCGTCAGCGATCGATCCGGGCCGGAGGCCGTCGCCGAGAGAGAACGACACGTCGTAGGTCCGCATGATCTCGCAGATCTCGCGGAAGTGCGTGTAGGTGAAGTTTTCTTCGTGATGCGCGAGGCACCACTTGGCGAGAATCGATCCGCCGCGCGACACGATGCCGGTGAGGCGGCGGGCGGTCATGGGGATGTAGCGCAGCAGGACCCCGGCGTGGACCGTGAAGTAGTCGACGCCCTGTTCGGCCTGCTCGATCAGCGTGTCGCGGTAGATCTCCCAGGTCAGGTCTTCCGGCCGGCCGCCGACTTTCTCGAGCGCCTGATAGATCGGAACGGTCCCAATCGGCACCGCGGAGTTTCGCAGGATCCACTCGCGCGTCTGGTGAATCTCGCGCCCGGTCGACAGATCCATGACCGTGTCGGCGCCCCAGAGCGTCGCCCACCGGAGCTTCTCGACCTCCTCCTCGATCGACGAAGACACGGCAGAGTTGCCGATGTTGGCGTTGATCTTCACCGCGAAGTTCCGGCCGATGATCATGGGCTCGAGCTCGGGATGATTGAGGTTGGCAGGGATAATGGCGCGTCCACGCGCAACTTCCGAGCGGACGAACTCCGACTCGAACCCCTCACGCACGGCAACAAACGCCATCTCCTCGGTCACCACGCCCCGCCGTGCGAACTGGAGCTGGGTGACCGCGTCCGAGCCTCGACGCCCGACAATCCACGGCGCCCGCAAGGCGGGCAGTCCGTCGCGGACGTTGAATTCCGGTGGACCGCTGGTGTCGTAGACGCGCAGCGCCTCGCCATTGGTCAGCGAGATTTCCCGCATCGGCACGCGGATGTCGCGATCCTCGACGTACACCTTTCGCGATCCCGGAAATGCCGACGTAAAGTCCGATGCCTGCAGTGGCGGCAGTGAAGTGCGAGTAGTCATGGATGGCCTGAGGTGACTATAACACTCCAATTACTCCGAGGGGCTCCGCCCCTCGGACTCCCCCACACGCTCGCGCGCGCGGACCCCGGCAGCTCAGCTCCGCTCGCGTGGGCGAGCTACCGCGGGCTCGTTCGCCATTCTCCCAATTTGGTCTTGAACCGACTTCTCGTGAGGCTTCCCTTCGCACGACGCGATTCGTCCGCAGGACATCAACGGCGGCGCCGCGGGAGGTCAGAAAAGTCCGGGAGGTAGGTCCGCAGTGCGTGGTCCGGCGTGTTCTTCGAGTATCCGGCGACCAGCTGATCGTTGTAGTGCTCAGAGAAAAAGTCGAACGAGTCGCGTGGATCCATGTCGATCAGCTTGAGGTCGGCGTCTGACATCGTCAGCCGGCCAAAACGGATCGACGCGCCGCGGAACCAGATGTAATTGCCGCTTTGGCGCGCGGCTCCGGCGGCCCCCTTTCCAAACACCTGTACGAGGCGGTCGCCGCGAACGACGGCCTTCGACAGGCGTCCTTTCATGTGCGGCGCCGGCATCATGCCCGCCGCATCGAGGAACAGATCGTTGTCGCGGTACACAATCCCGCGGTCCGGCCTACTCTTCAACAGGTCGTCCAGCTCAACGCCAAAGATCGACATCAGTTTCGCGGTGGGAACGCCGGCCGTCTTGACCTTCAGCGGATGCACCTTCAACAGGCCGTCCGGCGTCGACGAGACCTCCGCGACAATCGAGAACGGAACGCTGATGCCCTTCTTGAGCGTGCCCTGCTGCACCAGGTGGCCGCCGTCGAACGACAGCCGCAGGTCCGACAGCGCTGCGCCTTTATAGTCGAAGGCGCGGTTCACGAGTGCCGTCAGGCTGGCGGCGTCAACGGCGACTTCCCCATCCTCGACCTCGATCGTGAACGAATGCTGATCGTCGAAGACGGGAGGATGCACGGATGTGCTGCGCAGGCGGCCGCTCAGCCATTTCACCTCGACCACTGCGTCGGAGGCGACATGCAGCGTGACGTTCCGCATTTCGATGCCGACGGGTGCCGCATTGGGTTGCGGCACCTGGGTCAGCAACGCGGCAAGCACAGCGGTACGAACGCTCGTCATGCCGGTGGCGAGCGCAACAGCCGTTCCAGGTAGAGCAATCGAATTCGTGAGGGAATCTGTCCGACGCAGCGTCGGCGTTACGAGCCGAGTAAGCCGCTTCCAGCCCTGGGAAACGTGGCCTGCCTCAGCCGAGCTTACGAAGGATGAAGCACTTCAAGTAATACGTCTCAGGTACGGTCATGAGCACGGGGTGATCGCGTCCCTGCATTCGCTTCTCGACGACCGCGACATCGGCGTGCGCGTCGACTGCCGCCGACGCAAGCACGTCGGCAAAGTCCGCTTCGCTGACGTTATACGAGCAGCTGCAGGTCATCAGAAATCCGCCGGCGGTCAGCAGCTTCAAGGCGCGCAGGTTGATTTCCTTGTAGCCGGACAGGGCTTTGGTCACCGCCCCCTTGTTCTTGGCGAAAGCGGGGGGGTCCAGCACAATCGTGTCAAAGTGCTCACCTCGACGCTCGAGCTCGCGCAGTTCGTCGAAGACGTTCATCGCGCGCGCGTGCACGTGAGACAACCCATTGCGGGTCGCGTTCGTACGGATGCGACCGACGGCATCTTCGGAAATGTCGACCGCCAGCACCTCGTCGCAGCGCGGCGCAAGCGCGAGTGCGAAACCGCCGTTGTAGCTGAAGGCGTCGAGCAGCCGGCCCCGGGCGTATTGCCGGGCCGCCGCCCGATTCTCGCGTTGATCCAGGAAGAGACCGGTCTTCTGGCCGTGGTAGGGATCGACGGCATACCGAACGGCGCCTTCGCGCACCTCAATCTGCTCGGGAACCTCTCCGTAGAGCACGTCGACGCGCTGTTCGAGTCCTTCGAGGAGCCGGACGCGGGGATCGTTCCGGGCCAGAATGCCGACAGGCTTCAGAAGATCGACCAGCAGCGGCACCAGTTCGGGAATCAGCCGATCCATTCCCTGCGATAACGCCTGCAACACGAGGTAGTCGCCGTAGCGATCGACAATTAACGACGGGAGCAGGTCCGCTTCACCGTGGACGAGACGGTAGGCCGTGGCGTCGATCGCCAGTGTCTCGCGGAACCGCAGTGCGTGCAGCAGCCGCGACCGCCACAGCTCCGCACCAACGGGTGCGTCGGCGTGTGTCAGAAACCGGAGCGCGATCTCCGATCGATCGCTGTACAGCGCCTGACCCAGCGCTCGATCCCGTGGGCCAATTACGCGTACCGTTTCGCCGCCTCGCGCGTCAGTTTTTGAAACGTCGGACTTGTAGATCCACGGATGCCCGGAGCGAATCCGTTCCTCGCCGCGACGGCTGATGGTGACAATGGACATGGTTGACATTGGCGAATTGGCGAATTGGTGGATTGGTGGATTGGTGAATTCGGAGAATTAGTGAATTAACCCTGCGAGCGCGCCGGCACTCAGCGCGAATCCACCAATTCATCCATTCACAAATTCACCAATTCATCCAATAGCCCCCGGTATAATCGCATCATATGCGCATCGCGATCGGCGCGGATCATGCTGGGTTCGCGCTGAAGCAACATCTGATTGGCACGCTCCAGCGGCTCGGGCACACGGTGGACGACCGCGGCGCAGATAGCGACGCGATGAGCGACTACCCACCGATCTGCGCTGACGTCGCGCGCCACGTGTCCGATGGACGGGCCGACCGCGGCATCGTCATCGGCGGGAGCGGTCAGGGAGAGCAGATCGCCGCCAACAAAGTTCCGGGCATTCGCGCGGCGTTGTGTAACGATCTGTACACGGCCCGTCTGTCGCGTGAGCACAACGACGCCAACGTGCTCGCGCTCGGCGCCCGCATCATCGCGAGCACGATGGCCGACGAAATCCTGACCCTCTGGCTCCAGACGGCATTCGCCGGAGGGCGGCACCAGCGGCGCGTCGATCAGATCGCCGACATTGAGAAATCTGAGCGCGCGGACGCGTAACGATCATCGACGTTTCGACAAGGACACCATGACGACCAAGACTGAGGCTCCCCTGCGATGGCGAACACTGACGGAATCCGATCCGGAGATCGCAGCCACCCTGCGTGACGAACGCCACCGCCAGAACAGCGGCCTCGAGCTGATCGCGTCCGAGAATTTCGTCAGCCAGGCGGTTCTCGATGCCGCCGGCTCGGTCTTGACCAACAAGTACGCCGAGGGCTACCCGGGGAAACGCTACTACGGCGGCTGCGAATTCGTGGACGTCGCAGAATCGCTCGCCATCGCCCGGGCGAAAGAGTTGTTTGGCGCCGATCACGCCAACGTGCAGCCGCACTCCGGCGCGCAGGCCAACATGTCGGTGTACTTCACGCTGCTCAAGCCAGGCGACACCGTCCTTGGGATGAACCTCGCGCATGGCGGCCACCTGACGCACGGCCACCCCCTGAACTTCTCCGGCAAGCTGTACACCATCGTGCCCTATGGCGTGCGCCAGGACGATGAGCGGATTGACTACGATGAGTTCGAGCGGCTCGCGCACGAACACAAACCGAAGATGATCATGGTCGGCGCGAGCGCCTATCCTCGCGTCTTCGACTTCGAGCGGATTGGCAAGGTCGGCCGCGACGTCGGCGCGCCGGTCGTCACCGACATGGCGCACATCGCCGGCCTGGTCGCCGCGAAGGTGCACCCAAGCCCGGTGCCGCACGCTGATTTCGTCACGACAACCACGCACAAAACATTGCGCGGGCCGCGGGGCGGCATGGTCCTCTGCCGCGCGCAATACGCGAAGGATCTGGACCGCGCGGTGTTTCCAGGCGTCCAGGGCGGGCCGCTGATGCACATCATTGCGGCCAAGGCGGTGTGCTTCAAGGAAGCGATGGAGCCGGGTTTCGTGGACTACCAGCGTCAGATCGTGGCCAACGCTCAGCGCCTCGCGCGCGGGCTCTCGTCCGCGGGATACCGGCTCGTCAGCGGCGGCACCGACAATCACCTGATGCTCGTCGACGTCTTCTCCAAGGGATTGACCGGCAAGGTCGCCGAGGCCGCGCTCGGCAAGGCCGGGATCACCGTCAACAAGAATGCGATCCCGTTCGACAAGAACCCGCCGATGGTGGCAAGCGGGATTCGCATCGGCACACCGGCGGTTACGAGCCGCGGGATGCGCGACCCGGAAATGGACGTGATTGCAGAATACATCTCGCGGGCGCTCGCCGCACCGGAGGACGACCGCGTGCTCGGATCGATTCGCACCGAAGTCGAGGGACTGTGCCGGAAGTTCCCGCTCTACCCGGAGGCATGAAGCCGGCCTCTGGCCGGACGACGTTGAACGCTGCGGTGTCCTCGGCGTTCGCCCCCGGCGGACCGATCGCGCTGGCGCTCGACGGCTTCGAAGCACGCAGCGGGCAGCTCGAGATGGCCGACGCCGCGTCGGCTGTCTTCGCCGACGGAGGAGTCCTC
>JBKPNQ010000095.1:0-18639 GCA_046732715.1 Acidobacteriota bacterium
CCACTGCGCTCGGCGCCGCGCGGGTGTTCAACGACGACGGGCTCAGAGAGTTCGCCGTCAAGTCATTCGAGCGCGTGCTGCTCGCGTGTTACAAGCCAGGATTCGGCGTGGCGCATTCGTACGATGGGCAGCCTCACACTCGAGGACTTCTCACCGATCAGATCGCGATGGCGGACGCATGTCTTGACCTCTTCGATCTCACCGGCAACGTCGTCTACGAGATGATGGCTGAAGAGCTCGGCCACTACGCAATGCGCGTGATGTGGGACGACGAGGATGGCGGGTTCTTCGATCGCGCCCGCGACGACGAGGAATCCTCCATCGGGCTCTTGAATCAGCCGGTGAAGCCGTTCGTGACGAATTGCGAGGCGTCACGGACGCTGCGGCGGCTTGCGGCCGCGTCCGGCGAATCGGCGTTTGCCCGCGCCGCCGTCCGCACGCTGGAGGCGATGGCGCCGATCGCGCCAGGCCAGGGGCCTCTGGCCGCGCACTACGTGCGGGCCCTGCGGGTGGCCACGGTGCGGTGATACACTCCAACTTTTGGCCCTGCTCGCACGGTCGGGCCACGGTATTGCGAACATGCCTACGATGACAACGTCTCTCGCCACGCTCAAGAATCTCGCGACGCAGCTCCGGATCGATTCCGTGCGCTCTACCAGCGAGGCCGGCAGCGGCCACCCGACCACCTGCCTGTCGGCGGCTGAGATCGTCTCCACGCTCTTTTACGCGGAGATGCACTACGACCCCAAGAACCCGCAGAACCCCGACAACGATCGCTTCGTGCTGTCCAAGGGGCACGCCGCGCCGATCCTGTATGCGGCATGGGCGGAGGCGGGCCTCTTCCCGCGTCAGGAGCTGCTGAAGTTACGACGCATCGATTCGGATCTCGAAGGACACCCGACCCCGCGGCTGTCCTTCGTGGACGTTGCGACTGGCTCGCTCGGACAAGGCATCTGCGCGGCGATCGGCACGGCGCTCAACGCACGACGGATCGGCTCCGAGTACCGCACCTATGTGCTTCTCGGCGACGGTGAGATGGCGGAAGGCTCGGTCTGGGAAGCGGCAAACGTCGCCGTCTATCACAAGCTCGACAACCTCTGTGCGGTGATCGACGTCAACGCGCTCGGCCAGAGTCAGCATACACAGTTCGGCCATCACATGGACGAGATTGCCGCGCGCTGGAAGGCGTTCGAATGGCACACCCTGGTCGTCGACGGGCACGACGTCCAGGCCCTGTTGAACGCCTACGACGAAGCGCGCACGACGAAGGGCCGTCCGACGATGATTCTCGCGCGGACGGTGAAGGGGAAGGGGCTGTCGGCGATCGAGGGAAAGGACGGCTGGCACGGCAAGGCGCTCAAGAAAGGCGAGGAGACGGACACGGCCGTCGCCGAGCTGGAGAAACAAATGGTTGGCGGCGGAACGACTCCGGAGATTCCGGGTCCGCGATCGAAGAGCCGGCCAGACGGCGCGGCCGACTATTCGAAGATTCCGGCGCCGGCGTACAAGAAGGGCGATCACGTGGCGACGCGTGAAGCGTGGGGTGTCGCGCTGGCGGCGGTTGGCGGCGCCGATCCGCGCGTCGTCGCGCTCGATGCCGACGTCAAGAACTCCACGTTCAGCGACAAGTTCGAAAAGGTTGCCACCGGGCGGTTCTTCGAGAACTTCATCGCGGAACAGGTCATGGTCGGTGCGTCCATGGGCCTCGCCGCGCGCGGCGCCATTCCGTTCCCGTCCACCTTCGCCTGCTTTTTGACCAGGGCCAGCGATTTCATCCGCATGGGCGCCATCTCGTTTGCGAACGTGAAGTTCACCGGTTCGCACGCCGGCGTGTCGATCGGCGAAGACGGTCCATCGCAGATGGCGCTGGAGGATCTCTCGATGATGCGCAGCGTCCACGGCTGCGCGGTCCTCTACCCGTCCGACGCCGTCAGCACCGAGCGCCTCGTCGTGGAAATGGCGAAGCACAAGGGCATGGCCTACATGCGCACGTCGCGCCCGAAGACGCCGGTCATTTACGAGCCCGACGAGCAGTTCCCGATTGGTGGATCGAAGACCGTGCGTCAGGGAGCGAACGATCAGGCGGCGGTCATCGGTGCCGGCGTGACCTTGTTCGAGGCGCTGAAGGCGTACGACACGCTCAAGTCGCAAGGCATCGACATCCGCGTGATCGACGCGTATTCGCTGGAGCCGATCGACGCAAAGACGATGATGGAGGCCGGTCGAGCGACAAACGGCGTACTCATCACCGTCGAGGATCACTATGCGGCCGGCGGCATCGGCGATGCCGTTGCCGCGGCCGTCGCGCCTGCGGGATTTGCCGTGAGGCGGCTTGCCGTGGGAGAGATTCCTCGAAGCGGTCAGCCCGATGAACTGCTCGATCGCTACGGCATCTCCGCGAAGCACATCGTTGACGCGGTGAAGCAGTCGATCAAGAGGTGACGCCGGCCGGCTCCGAGGCGGACTCGGTCCGGACGCGGAACATGCCTTCGAACAGCTGACGCAGCAGCTCGGGACGCTCGCCGAGCAGATCGAACAGGTCGTCGCGATCCAGCTTCAGCGCGATTCCGCTGCCGAGGACGTCGGCGTTCTGTCCGAGCGGCTGTCCGGACAGCATGCTCAATGAACCGATGATGTCTCCGCCCTTGGCGACGGCGTGATGTCCTCCAGCCGGCGCATCGAGCGACACCTCGCCGGACAGGATCACCCACAGCGCGACCGGGGCTGATTCGGCAAACAGCGGCGTGCCAGCCGTCATCGTCACGGTTCGGACGATCTTCGCCAGCGCGCCCATCTCGTCGGCCGCAATCCGTCCAAAAACCGGCACGCGCTGGAGCGCAAGGATCTTCTCGACCGGCAGCAGGCTCTCGCGTGCAAATGCGGCGAAGTCAGCGGCGGCGCCGGTCGACTGCAGGTTGCCGACGGCCGTGGAATCGGCCCGCTCGGCGAGCGTGGCAAACAGCCCGCGCACGAGATCGGTGTTGTCCGCCAGCAGCGTGCGGAACTCGTCCACCGACAAGGCCAGGGTGACGGCGGTATCGATCGTGCGGATGGTGCTCCGCACCGGGACACCCTGGAGCGCGTGTACGAAGCCGAGCGTCGCCGGCGTCACGATGGTCTGTGGCGCGTCGGCACCGCTGGCCACGACCCGGCCGTCGAGGAGGACGTGAATCGTGTCGGGCACGACGCCTTCCTGGAGCAGCACCGTTCCAGGCTGATGTCGAACCTGGCGCGATGTGCTGGCCAGCCGGAACAGTTCGTCCACGGTGACCGAGGCAAACAGCGGCAGCGTACGTAAACGCGACGCGATTTCGGCGGCCGGCAGCGGCTCGAGCCACAACTCGCGGCGTCGGTCGGCCGGCATCCGCCGTTCGGCCAGCGCCCACGACGCGGCTTCGAATACGTACCAATCGTGGACGTCCCGGTGGGCGAGCACGTGCTCGATGTCGTCACCGAGGGTCCACATCTGGTGTTGCCGCACGACGTCGATCGCGACCGCAGCCACCACCTGGTCATCGTCGTTGATGAGATGCAGCAGCGTGTCTTCCACGTCTCGCGGCCGGGTTTTCAGCAGCACGTTGCCGCGCCTGGTCCGCTCCTCGATCGGAAGGTCCTCGAGCACCGGCATGATCCGCTTGCGAAGCTGGCCGGTGAGAATGTTGTCGAGGTACTCAGACGCGCTCGCGCGGCTGCGGGCGTCGCCGTGCGCCAGCGTCCATTGAGCGGCGCCGATGTCGCGCCATGGATAGATCAGCGCCAGCAGCCGGTACACACGATCCTGCGTTCGCTCCATCTTCTGATCGAGCGTGTTCGACAGCAGATCGCTGTCGAGCGATTTGCGTCCGAACAGGTTGGCGCGCAGCGAGAGGTAATTGAAGAAGTGCGAGCCCTCACGAAGCGTCTGCGCCTCGAGTTTCTCTCGAGGGAACGTGAGCGGCACGTCCGTGCGCCGCAGCCGTTCCAGCGCCGCGATGACCTTGTAGCGCAGGAACCCGTCAGGTTCATCGAGCGCCGCAATCAGTACGTCCACCGACTTCTGCGAGGGGATCTGCGACAGCGCGGTCGGAATGTGGCGCCGGACCCAGATGTCCTCATCGGCGTCGCGCATGAAGTGCGCGAGCACGTCCACGACTGGCTCGCCGTAGCTGACGATCACTTCCCGCGCGCGTGCCTTCAGCTGACGGTTGCGGAGCAGCGCGATCAACGTTGGCACGAAGATGAAGTCCGATGTCCCGGCGGCCTGGACGCTTTCCATCGCCTCGTGCGCGACCTCGGGAGCTTCGTCGTACAGGAGTGGAATCAGCAGTCGCCGGAAGCGCGGGTTGTCGATGTGTCGAATCGCGGCGGCGACGTCTTGGCGGACACTGCGCGACGATCCGCGCGCGTCGGCTGCGAGATCGATCAGCGCCGCTTCAGCCGCGTCAACGTCGGAGGGATTGGAGCTGGCGGCCAAGGCGACGGCGGCCGTCACCCGGATCCGCGCGTCAGCATCGCCCAGGAGCGGTCGCGAGAGCGTCGCCGCATCCTCGTTGTTGATGTCGCAAATGGCGACGATCGCCGCGGCGCGAACGCCCGAGTCGGCATCGCTCAGCATCCGCCGGACCTGGGGAAGCCAGCTGACCGCGATATCCCGACGCACCGCTCCAATCGCCCGCAGCGCTCGCCGCCGCACGTCCGGTGACTCGTGGTACAGAAGCAGCGGCGTCACCAGGCTGCGTTTGTCCAGCGACTCCAGCATGTCGATCGCGTAGACCACGCGCGCCGGATCGGTATTGGACAGCTCCTGCACCAGCGTTTCGATCGTCGAGAGGTCGGCGCCGGACACTTTGAGCTCGTTGACCTCCATCTCGCGCGTCTCCAGGCTACGCCGGAAACTCCGCATGTATTCACGCCGCGCGCGCAACGCCATGAAGATCCAGAGCGCCGCGACGGTGACGCTGATCCAGCTGAGTTGCGACCAGGTGAATCCTGCGACATTGATCGCGACGATCAGAATTGCCGCCCCGAGGCCCTTGGCGAAACGATCGACGGCGACGTCGGCAAACGGCTTCGCCCGATACTTCATCGCCGTCGGCAGCGGCATGAACAGAATCTCTCTCGTCGTCTTGTCGACCGTGTAACGGAGCGACGTGTCGAGCACACGCGCGGTCGTCGCGGTCCACAGCAGTGGCACCGCCAGCATCAGCACACCGGTTCCGCCCAGCGTGAACGGCAGCAGCAAGAGCGCGAAGCCGATCCCCAGAAGCCGGTGAAGCCGGGACGTCAACGTCATCTGAATGATGAAGCCGGCGATCGAGGAGTAAAAGATGACGTTGGCGAGATAGGCGGTCCGCCCGTCCTTGCCCGGAATCGCGTCGGCGACGGCCATGTTGACCTGCTGTTCGACGATGCCGGCGCCGATCGCGGCGAAGCTGATGACCAGCGCAATGATCTGAAAATGCTTCGACTTGATCAGCAGCGCCACCGCTTCACGTGGGCTCATGCCCTTTTCTTTCTTGTCGGTCTTTTCAGTGGCCGTCGCCTCAGTCGCGCCGGCTTGCTCACGCTTCGCGATCGCCGAGACGATCACGCCGCAAATCCCGAGGAGCACCGCGGCCACGAGGAGGAGATTATTCGTGCCGATGGCGCGCGCGTATTGCCCGGCGATGCCGGCGCCGACGATGCCGCCGAGGCTGGCCCCCCCGCCAATGAAGCCGAAGACGCGCTTCGCCTGCCGGGCATCGTAGATGTCGTTCGCCAGCGACCAGAACTGGCTGATCAGCAGGCTGCCGGCGAGCACGCCCCACAGGTAGAACGCGACCGATACCCAGCTCTCGCCGGTCTTGAACAGCACCCAGAACACCACCAGCACGCCCACCATGACGGCTTGGGTGGCCGCGAACACCCATCGGCGTGGCAGAAACCGCATCAGGCTCGTGTAGCCCTGGATGACGAAGCCCATGATCAGCCCGGCGACGAGCTGGACCCAGGGGATATTGTTCGCACCCAGCGAATCGATGAACTGCGATCGCGTTGCCGGTTTGACGACGTTGTAACCGGCCATCGCCAGGAAGGAATAGGCGAACATCAGGACGGCGGTGAGGCCCTCCTCCTCGCGGATTTCGACAATGGGCGAAAGAAGCCGCTGCAGCATGGGCCACAGGCTATGTCATGCAGTACCTGAAGTAAACTGCGGCCTTCGATGCTTCCCCGGTTGCGGCGCTACTTCGACGTGCGATCCGGCGAGGGGCGCCGGGTGCTCTTTTCCTTCCTCCACGTCGCCATCGTGGCCGCCTCTTTCCTGCTGGCGCGGCCAATCCGCAACGGCCTCTTCCTCCAGCAGTACGGCGCCTACGCGCTGGTCTACGTGTATGCGGCCGTCCCGCTCGTCCTGTCGCTGTTCGTTCCCGTGTACGCACGCGTGACCGCGCGCTTCGGGCTAGGGACCGTGACCATCGCGACGCTGATCTTCTTCAGCAGCCACGTCATCCTCTTCTGGTACGCCTTTCGGTTTCATGCCGGTGCGATCGCCGTCAGGGGCTCGCTCGCGTGGTACGTGCCGGCGGCGTTCTACATCTGGGTGAATTGCTTCGCCGTCATCGCACCAGTGCAGGCGTGGACGTTCGCCAACCAGATGTTCGACACGCGGCAGGCCCGACGGCTGTTTGGACTGATTGCCGTGGGCGCGTCGCTCGGATCCATCGGCGCCGGTGTGCTTGCGCGCGAGCTCGTCGGGCCGATCGGCGGAACCGTGAACATGATGCTGATCCTCGCCGGGCTCATCCTCGCGGCGGCGGTGATCGTCTCGATCGCGCTGACGCAGATTCCTGCGGCCGTGCCCGCGCGACCACCGCGTCCGCCCAAGCACTTCGTCATCAGCAGCCTGAGGCGAATCGCGGGAACACGGTACCTGCGGTTGATGACGGCGCTCGTCTTTCTCGCCGCGGTCACCACCCAGTGGACGGCGTTTCAGCTCAGCGTGGCGGCGGATCAACGGTTCGCCGGCGACGCCGACGCGTTGACCAAGTTTTTCGGGACCTTCAACTTCTCGCTCGGCGCCGTGACCTTCGTGTTGCAACTGCTCCTCGTCGGACCGGCGCTGCGGCAGTTCGGACTTGCCGCCACCATCCTTGTCCTCCCGATCGCGCTCGGCACCGGCAGCGTGCTCGTGCTGCTTCTGCCGACGTTCTTGAGCGTGCTGACGACCAACGCGCTGGATCAGGGGCTGCGCTTTTCACTCGACAAGGCGACCTACGAGCTCCTCTACCTGCCGCTGACGCCGGCGCAGCGCGTACAGGTCAAGAACGCGATCGACATCGTCATCAGCCGGCTCGCCGATTCCGCCGGCGCCGTGCTGCTCGGCATCGCGACCAATGGTTTCCTCATGATCGGAGGCTTTGGCCTGGGGCTTCGCGGCACGGCCGCGATCAACCTCGGGTTCATCGGTCTGTGGATCGTCGTCGCCACGCGGCTTCGTGGTGAGTACGTCCGCACGATTCAATCGAGCATCCATCGCCACCGCATCGACAGCGAGCAGCTGGCCGAAGGCGCCCTCGACCGCAGTGCCGCCGGCATCCTCGCCGAGAAGCTGGCTTCTGCGGATCCCGATGACGTGGGTTATGCCCTCGATCTGCTCGAAGGCCAGGGGCTCATCGGCCTCGAACGTCAGCTGCGCGTCCTGCTGCTGCACGAAGACGCAAACATCCGCCGGCGGGCGCTGGCGATCCTCAGCGCCGCAAGAGATACGTCGATCAGCCGCACGGCGATGGATATGTTGCGAGATCCGGATCTCGGCGTTCGCACCGAGGCGCTTCTTTACGTCACCCGCGAGATGCGCGTCGATCCGATTCGTCAGCTCGAAGAGCTCGGCGAATTCGAAGACTTCTCGATCCGCGCCGGAATGGCCGCTTTTCTCGCCTCGCCCGGCCCGTCGCAAAACCTCGATGCGGCGCGGCTGTTGCTGGCTGCCATGGCCCATTCGGATGGCCCGGACGGCGTCCGCGACCGCCTGCAGGCCGCTCGTGTGCTGTCGCTCGTCCCCGGGCTATTCACCGACCTTCTGGTCCATCTGATTTCCGATCCAGACCCGGCGGTCGCGCGGCAGGCGATCGATGCCACGTCGGTCGTCATGCGCGACGAGGTGGTATCGGCGCTGCTCAGCGCCCTCGGCCGCCCGGAACTCGCGTTCGATGCGGCCGACAGATTGGCGCGCTACGGAAACGCGCTCGTGCCGCGGCTGGCTCAGTGTCTTGACGATCCGCAGGCGGCGGTGGAGACGAAGCGGGAGCTTCCCCAGGTGCTCGTGCGCATCGGCACGCCGATCGCCCTCGAAGTGCTGATCGAAGGGTTGCTGCAGTCGGACGTCACCTTGCGGCATCGAGTGATCGCGTCGTTGAACAAGCTGCACGACCTCCATCCCGAAGTGCGCATCGACGACCAGCTCGTCGAAGTTGTCTTGGCGGCCGAGATCGCCGGCCACTACCGCTCGTATCAGGTGCTCGGACCGCTGCGAGAACAGTTCAAAGAAGACGAGCAGGCGCTTGCGGGAATCCGGCAGTCGATGGACCAGGAACTCGAACGGATGTTCCGGCTGATGGCGCTGCTCGTTCCGGGCCCCGGGCTGCACGACGCGTACGTCGGCGTGCGATCGACCAACCCGACCGTGCGCGACAACGCGCTCGAGTTCCTGGACAACGTGCTGAAGCCCGGGCTTCGCCGCCTGCTGATCCCGCTTCTCGACAGCCAGGTGACCGTCGATGAGCGGATTCGGATCGCGAACCAGCTCGTCGGCGCGCCACTCGAGACTGCAGAACAGGCGATCGCCACGCTGCTGGCGAGCGAAGATTCGTACCTCCGATCGTGTGGTGCCTACGCGATTGGAGCGTTGCGCCTTCATCACCTCGAGGGTGACCTCCAGAAGCTCGCCGATGCACCCGATCCGGCCTTGCGCGAGAGCGTGCAGATCGCGCTCAATCGCCTCGCCGGTGAACCCGAGACGTCGCAGCCGTCCGTGCCCGGGGGGATGGAGACGGGGGTTGGCTAGAGATCGGGTTCTACCCGGTTCTACCAGGTTCTGCAGGGTTCCACCGGCTTGGTTCCGGTTGCGGCTGAATCTGAACGAACCTTGTAGAAACTGGTAGAACCTTGTAGAACCTCGCAGAACCTTACAGAACCCCGTAGAACCTCAGAGTTCCGGCAGGAGCGGTTGGGCGCGTTTGTGTTCGGTGCTGCGAATCAGCCGTTCAATCCGCACCGCCAGCGCTGGCGCGACACCTTCGGGTCCGCTCTTCAGATAGCGTTCGAGATCGCTGTACGCGAATCCGATTTCGTCCTCGTCGGTCTGGCCAGCCCAGAGACCGGCGCTCGGCGGCTTGTCGATAATCGACTGCGGGATTTCCAGCTCGGCAGCGAGATCTCGCACGTCGCTCTTCAGCAGACGCCCCAGTGGCAGCAGATCGGCGGCGCCGTCGCCGTGCTTGGTGAAGTAGCCAATCGTCAGCTCGCTGCGATTGCCGGTGCCCACGACCAGGTAGTTGAGCGAGTTGGCGATGAAATACAACGTCGACATCCGCAGGCGCGCCTTGAGGTTCGCCAGCGGCAGTCGCGCCTTCAGGTCCGCCGAGTCATTGACGGGTGCCTGATCCGGGGGAAGCTGCAGGAAGACCGTTTTCAAATCATTGACCAGGACATCGTAGGCGGGGGCGAGATCGATTCGGACGACTGGCAGACCGAACTGCCCGACGATCAGCTGTGCATCACGCTCATCGCGCGGATCGCTATGACACGGCAAGATGGCGGCGACGACGTTCGAGGGCATCGCGATCTGACTGAGACGGGCGACGATTGCCGAATCGAGTCCTCCGCTCAAGCCGACCACAAGCCCGCGCACACTCGCCACGGAGACCTGCTGGCGAATCCACTCCGCGATGTCTGAGGCGTGTCCCGCCATTATTTGGCAACCGCGTTCGACAGGTATTGGCACGAGCTGGAAGCTGGAAGCTGCAAGCTGGAAGCGGACAACGTCATGCTACGTGACCGGCTGGTTGGGTTCGCGCTGCTCGATAACCCGCAGGAAGGCATCGACCAGCGCCGGATCGAACTGGCGCCCACGCTGGCGATCGATTTCCGCGATCGCCTCGGTGACGGGCCACGCCGCTTTGTAGGGACGTTTCTGAGTCAGCGCGTCGAACACATCGGCGACCGCCACGATGCGGCCAGCAAGTGGAATATCCGAGCCTCGCGTCCCGACATAGCCGCTACCGTCCCATCGTTCGTGGTGGTTGTAGGCAATCTCTTCGGCGAGGCGGAGGATTGTGAAGCGGCTGCCCGACAGGATTCGCGCGCCGATCGTGGTGTGCGTCTTGACCAGCTCGAATTCCTCGGCCGTCAGTTTGCCGAGCTTCATCAGGATTGAATCCGGAATCCCGATTTTGCCAACGTCGTGGAGGGGTGCGGCGCGCCGGATCAGCGACACTTGCGTATCCGACAGGCCGATCTGCCGCGCCAGCAACGCCGACATCTGGCCGACCCGCTCGGTGTGCTGACCGGTGTTGTCGTCACGGAATTCCGCCGCGCGCGCGAGCCGCTCGATGATTTCGATCTGCGCGGCTTCGAGTTCCCTGGTCCGATCACGAACTTTCGCTTCGAGGATCTGATTCTGACTCTGGATTTGCAGGTAGAGGAACCGCGT
Source organism: Acidobacteriota bacterium (assembly GCA_046732715.1). GTDB lineage: Bacteria > Acidobacteriota > Vicinamibacteria > Vicinamibacterales > 2-12-FULL-66-21 > JALZOC01. The sequence goes on from JBKPNQ010000095.1 coordinate 10,670, forward strand.
TTCCAGTAGCGTGCCGATCCGCAGCAGGACCTCGTCGCTGTGAAACGGCTTGTTCAGGAAGTCCTTCGCGCCGCGCGACAGCGCCTCGCGTTTCGCTTCCGGTGTGTCATCCCCGGTCAGCATCAGGATCGGCAGGTAGCTGGCTTCCGCGATCTGGTTCAACTCGTCCATCACTTCCAGCCCATCGCGATGGGGCATGTGGAGGTCGAGCAAAATCAGGTCAGGCCGGAACTTGACGTAGAGATCGAGCGCCTGCCGGGAATCGTTTGTGCTCTCGATGCGGCTGAACCCGGCGCGCTCGAGCAGCCGGCGCAGCAGGTCCACATTCACCGGCTCGTCGTCGACGATGAGAATGCGCGCGTTCCGGAAGACCCGGGAACTGACATCGACAGGACGGCCGCTCACGGTTGCCCTGCGGGGTCGGCGTTTCCGATCATCTCGGCTGCCGGTGAATCCGGCCAGACAGGGACCGGTGCGGCCGTGTAGGCGGCATGCGCGAGCGCTCCCTGGAAGAATGCTGTTTGCGAGGCATAGAACAACAGTTTCAAGTAATGACGTCCGAGAATGTACAGCTCGCCCAGACCCAGGGTGAGCCACATCCCCACTCCAGATCGTGGCGCGCCGGGCACGACTCCCGCGTACAGGATGACGAGCACGAGAAATGCTAAAGCATTCAGCAGGTATAACCCAAGTACTTGCATAGGGTGCCGGCCGACGAAGCGGCCGCCCGCGAGAAGGGCACCGATTGCGCTTCGGCGGTCTTCGACGATCAGGCGGATCCGCGCGTAGTCGAAGATCACATTGCAGACGAGCAGGAGTCCGCCGAAGATCGCGTAGCCAGTAAAGCGGATCGCGACGGCAGTTCGCTCAAGCGTCACGTCGCGCGTCAACGCCTCGTACGCATCGTCGAAGATCCAGCCGTGGACGTAGCGAAAGAGAATGGCGTACACGATCGCGGCGGCCACGGCGAGACGAAGGAGCCGCCAGCAGTGCTGGCCGCACGCGCCGAAAAATCCCTGGGACCGCGTTCGCTTGGCGCGCGCGAGTCGATCGACGATGCCACCCGTGAGGAAGGACCACAGCACGATCCAGGCCGCCGTCACACCGACGATGGTGGTTGCAGGCTGCGCCAAATCGAGGAAGCCGCTCAGGTTGTTCAGCACGGCACCGAATCCGCTCACCGTCGGCACGAACGTAGTACCCAGTCCGGCGGCCTGCGCCTGAAACTCGCGCCACCACTCGGGGTTGGTGGCGGATGCGGCCGCGTCCGCAGCCAGGCTCGAGCCGAGGTGCGCGGCGATCATCCCCTCGAGCGCATAGGCCAATGGCAGCGACACCATGAGCGTTGTCGCGAAGGTGCCCGCGAGCAGCGCGGGAGCGCCGTTGACGCGGTGCAGTCCTTCCCGAAAAGCGGCCGCCGGTGACATCACACGAAGAAGCCCGAAGTGAGCAGGTAATCCTGCAGCCAGACCAACCAGGCCAGCGACCACTTACGCGCCGCGCGACCCGCATTTGGCGCCAGGGTGATCGAATTATTGGTGTAACTCACGTCCAGGAGCAGCACGTGTTCAGGGTCGACCTGCGCGTACGCCGCACGCACCGGCTTGCTGACCTCGAACATCTTCCAGCGATCTTTCCCGTCCCAGTGCCAGCGCTCTTCTTCCTTGTTTTCGAATACCACTCGAACGTCGACGGGGAAGATCCCTTCGCCATGGCGGCGGACGACGACTCGCGTTTGATATTGAACCTGACGGAATTCGAGGCGTGCCGTCTGGCCAGAGACGGGCTTGTCGCCGAACCCTTCAAAATTCGGGCGCTCGCTCTGCAGCGTCTCTACGCCATAGTCGAAGATGTTCGAGCTTCGATAGACCTGATCAAAAAACCACGTCAGGTCCTGCCCGCTCACCTCGTTGGCGACATCGAAGAAGTCCTTCGGCTTGGGATGCTTGAAGGCAAAACGCGTGAAGTAGGTCGAAAGAATTCGCTGCAGGGTTTCCCAGCCGAGCATGCGTTCGAGCGTGTGCATCCACAGCGCCGTCTTGTCATACGTGATCGAACCAGAAGAGCCTGGCCAGTAACGCCAGCTTGGCGTCGACGGCGTATCCCCCTTCGCGCCAGTCCGGTAGGTCGCCAGGCGATCACCATCGAGTTCGCGGATTCGCGGAAAGTCGCGGAAGACCCACGGAAGGAAGCCGCCGAAATACCACCGAACCATGTAGGTCGGCGCGAAACGTTCCTGCATGACGCGCGCGGTCGCAAAGGTATTGATGCCTTCATCCATCCACGCATCTTCGAACTCGTTGGTCGCGACGATGCCGTACCAGAACTGATGCCCGGCTTCGTGAACGGTCACGTCTTCAGGATCTTCCGTGTGGCCGGGCATGAGCCACGAGGTCCCTGCCGTGATCAGCGTCGGGTACTCCATGCCATCCGCATTGCTCCGCCAGGCTGGATCCACGATCGTGAGGTGGCCGTACGGGTAGGGACCGAACCACTCGCCGTAGTACTTGAGCGCCGCGCGTGCCGCCTCGAAATGACGGTCGGCCTGGCCGGTGTGTTCCTTCTGCAGGAGCAGCCGCATCTCGACGGGAGGCAGTTTCGGATGTTCGAACCGCGCCCGTCGTTCGACGAAATCCGGGCTCGTCGTCCAGGCGAAATCGTGCACGTCCTCCTCATAGTAATGATGCGTCGTTGTCCCATCCGCCTCGTCGCGGCGGTCACGCTCGGTTCCCGTCGCGCCGACAATCCAGCCGCGCGGGACGGTGAGCCGCACGTCGTAAGTGCCGAAGTCGGCAAAGAACTCGGTGGTCGCGTGGAACTGATGACAGTTCCAGCCGCCGTTCTCCAGCACGCCGATCTTGGGGAACCACTGGCCGAGGAAATAGAAGTTGTCGATCGCACCCGTGCGCGCGAACGGGCGGGGCAGGCGCGACGACCACGCGATCTGCACGTTGACGGTGTCACCGGGACCGACGGGATGGTCGAGCGGAACTTCCATCACCGTCCGATCAGCGGCATTCCCGTCATCCGGCGCGATGAACCGCATGCGTTTTGTCAGATCGCCGGCGGCGCTATCGGTGCCGATCAGTCGGATCGTGGTGACGTCGATCCATCCCCAGTCGGATCCTCGCCGCTCATCGGATCGACGACCGCTCAGGGCGAGCTCGCGCAACCAGGTCGAATCGGAGTTGCGCCAGGCGTTGTAGTAAAGGTGGAAGCGAAGCGTCGACGCGGCGGCGTTCGACGTGTTCCGCCACGTCAGGATCTCGTCGCCGGTAATGGTGCGGCTGGCGGGATCCAGGCGTGCGGTGATCGCGTAGCTGGCGTTCCTTGGCGACCGCGCGGTGGTCGCCTGCGGCTGCGGAGCTAGATCGTCTTTCCGGGCCTGCGGCGCACCCGTGATTGCCGCATCACCGAGGAGCACCAGGACCGCGAGCGCCGCGAATCGCCCGAACACGGGCCCATCCTACAACAGAACACCGGCCCGCCTGAGCTCCGGTCTCATCGGAGCGAGCAGAGGGAATCGAGATAAGTGAGTTTTTCACCACACAGCTAACCGAGTAAGCAATGAACAACTCAATTGGCTCGGCTACTCTGCTGCCTCTGTGGTGAGCACCTCGGTTGTCTCTCGAACCTCTGTTCACTCTGGACGGGTATAATCGACGGTCGCATTCATTCAGCCGAGGAGATCAGGGATGGCATCAGAGACGGGACCAATCAAGGTCCTGCACGTCGGCCTCGGGCCGATTGGCGCGGGCGTCGTGCGTCAAATCGCCGAGCGCAAAGGATTCCGGATTGTCGGCGCGGTCGACGTCGATCCTGCAAAAGTCGGTCGCGATCTGGGGGACATTGCCCACGTTGGTCGCGCGCTCCGCGTGAAGATCTCGGACGACGTGCGGAAGGCGATCAGGAAGACGAAGCCGGACGTCGTGGTGCTGTGCACGAGCTCGTCGTTGAAGAAGGTGCTCCCGCAGATGGAGGAGATCCTGAAGCTAAGGGTGTCGATTGTCTCCACGACAGAAGAGCTGGCCTATCCGACGAAGTCGAACATGAAGTACGCGCGGGCCATTCACCAGCTCGCGAAGAAATACAAAGCAGCGGTGCTCGGCACCGGCGTCAACCCGGGCTTTGTGATGGACGCGCTGCCCATCATGCTGACCGGTGTCTGCGAGCGTGTCGAATCGGTCCGCGTCGATCGCATCCAGGACGCGCGCATCCGGCGGTTGCCGTTTCAGCAGAAGATCGGCGCCGGCCTGACGCGCGAGCAGTTCCAGACGAAGGTGGACGACGGGAGCGTGAGGCATGTCGGGCTGGCCGAATCGGTGTCGATGATTGCCGACGCGATCGGCTGGAAGCTGGATCGAATCAGCGACGAGATTCAGCCGAAGATGGCCACCGAGACGGTGTCGAGCGAGTTCCTGGCGGTGGATCCCGGCTACGTGTGCGGCCTCGTGCAGGACGGCACCGGCTATCGCAACGGAATGCCGGTGATCACGCTGCACATGGAAGCGTACCTCGGTGCACCGGAGTCGTACGACGCGGTCGAGATCGTCGGATCGCCGCCGTTGAAGATGAAGCTGGCGGGCGGCGTCCATGGCGACATCGCCACGGCGTCGATTGTCGTCAACTCGCTTCCGAAGATCCTCGACGTCGCGCCTGGTCTTCACACCATGCGTGACATGCCGGTTGCGTCGTTCTTCGGGGGAACGCGGTAGACCATCTGACTGCCAGGTGTGCCGCGAGTGCCAAGCATGCGAAGGGCGCCTGTGCGGCCAGTCCCACGGGCCCTGCAGCAGCGAGGTGACGATCATGCACGGAGCACAGGCGGCGCACCTGACGCGGGTTCGGCAGCTGCGCGAAGCGTTCGCGTCGGCGAACGAGCGGCTCGTGGCCCGGCTGCGCGGGGCGACCGATGAAGCCGCCGAACGGCCGGTGCCAGACGGTTGGTCGGCGGCGCAGATCGGGTGGCACGTCGCCAACGTGTCGACGCGGTTTGCGGCCCTAATCGCCGGAGACGCTGCGGGTCCGCTGCCGCTGCCCGACTCATTTTCCGAGCGGCCGTGGAACGAAATCACGATGTCGATGCCCGATCGCATTCAAGCCTCGCCGGTGTCGCATCCACCTCCGACAGTGCGGCGGACCGATGCCGTCGCGGCGCTCGAGGCGTCGGGGACGAAAATGGCGCGCGCGTTCGACGCGCTGACGCTGGAGCGCGGCGCACGCACGGGGATCACGCATCCACTGGTCGGCACGATCAGCATCTATCAGCTTGCCGAGTGGGCAACGTCTCACATCGCGCGTCACAACAAGCAGGCGAAGCGGGTACTCGGCGAGGGCTAAGATATACCGGGTCGATTCGGTCAGGTTCGACGTGAACGCCACACTGGCTGTCGAGCCGTGGCGACGATGGCGTGTGCGTTCGGCAGGTTTGCGCGTCCGCTAGCGCAGGGTACGCCGCCTCACGTGATCGGCGAGTTGCACCGCAGGATGTCGCGTACCCGGCGCAAGCGCTCCACCAGATGTAGGGAGTGCCGGTGCGGGTCGCGTCACGCGGAATTCTGGGCTCGTCTGTTCGTATCGCCTGGCCAACCGTCGTCGATGGGGTTGACACTCGTCACATCGACGTCCCACATATAGCCGCAGCTCGAACAGTAGTAATACGAGCTCGTCGTCGATCGAAACGCGGCGACTACCCGAGATGAATCGCATCTGGGGCATTTGTCGACGGGATCCGTCGCCATGCCCTGTCTTGCAGCATTTCGAGTGCCAGCGCCGGCGGCTCGAGAAGACACGGTGACCCTGCTGGAGAGACGTGGGGCGGGTTGCTTCGATCGATGGCGTGGCAATGCGATTCGGCTCGACACCGTCGCTCGTTGGTGCCGAGGAACGCTGGACAGATCCCGCGTGGAGACCGGGTTGCGCCCTCCCGATTTCGCGATGACCGTCAGTGGTGCTGCATTCCCCATCGGCGTCGTTTGAGGAACAGCCCCTTTCGAGAAATCCCGAGCATGCGCGCCGCTTCCTCGACCCGGCCGTGGGTTCGATCGAGCGCGCTTCTCACCATCGTCTGCTCGAGAATCTCGACCGCGACCGGAAGCGGCTGATCGATGCGGACTCGTACTTCGGGGTCGGCGGTGGCCGCCGCCGGAATCGTGCGGCGTGACGACTGAATCTCGGGCGACAACTGCGCCGGCGTCAGCGTGGCGTTCACTTCGGCCATCGCGACCATCCGTCGCACTTCGTTGGCCAACTGGCGGATGTTCCCGGGCCAGGAATACAGGAGCAGGTACTCGAGCGTTTCGTCGCTCAGTGTCAGTCGCCCCTTCTTCTGCTCATCGCCGTACTTGCGCAGATAGTGTTCGACCAGCGGTGGAATTTCCTCCCGCCGCTCGCGAAGCGGGGGCAGCTTGAGTTGAACGACATTCAGGCGGTAGTAGAGGTCTTCACGGAATTTTCCTTCCGCCACCAGCTGTTCGAGCCTGCCGTTGGTGGCGGCAATCACCCGGACGTCCACTTTGACCGCCTGCATCTCGCCGAGCGGATGGATCTCGTGGGTCTCCAGGAAGCGCAGGAGTTTCGGCTGCACGTCGAGGGGGACGTCGGCAATCTCGTCGAGGAACAGCGTTCCGCCGGCGGCTGAGCGGATGACGCCGGCAAACGAGGCGTCGGCGCCGGTGAATGCGCCGCGCCGGTGGCCGAACAGCTGGCTTTCGATCATGTCGCGGGGGACCGCGGTGCAGTTGAAGGGAATCATCGGCTTGTCGGCGCGATCGGAGGCGCGGTGAATCGCGCGCGCCAGCATCTCCTTGCCGGTGCCGGTTTCACCCGTGACCAGGACCGAGAGCGGGGTCGCCGCGATTCGCTTGGCGACGCCGAGGACCTCGGACATCTGCTCTGACGCCCAAACGCTCTCGGGATCGCCATCGAGCGCCTCGGCGGGCCACAGCGCGGCGCGCTGCTGCTCCTCGCGGCGGTAGCGCTCGAGGGTGAGCGCGGTTCCGACCAGCTTACGAATCGCGATGAGCGTACACCGGTGCTCCAGTTCCGGCTTCGGATCGACGATGAGCTGCCAGGGTTCGTCGCGGTGGTCGCCGAGGGGGACGACTTCGTATGACTCGGGTTTCCGGGCCGCCGCGAGCGCCGTTGGACCATCCCAGCCGCGGTGATCGATGACTCGCGGTGCACTGCGCCCGAGGACCACCACTGCTGCCGCACGCGCACATTGCGCCGCCTCGACAATCGCCAGCACCTCACGCGCCAGGATATGAGGATGCCCGCCAAGCTCGATGAGCGCGACCGCACTATCGAGGTTGGGTGGCGGCGTGCGTGGCGACACTCCAAATGAATCGGGGATTGATTTGGCCAATTTGTTTTCCTGCTCCACAGATTCCCTCTTCGCACCCAAGTCGTTATCCAAACCCAGTGCAATTCGACCCGCACGCCGCAGCAGTTCGTTCCCTAACTCAGTCGCGCCGGAAGCAACAACGGCAGTTCCTATCACACGGAGTCGCTTTCCCATATCTTCGAATGCCTCGTATTGGCTAAGTCTCATTAAGACTTGACCAGCCTCTAAAAATCGTCGCTCGGCCGCTAGACCTTCGAGTTTGAGAAGCAGGAAACGGCTCTCCCAATAGACGTCTCGTTGGCCTACGGAGGCGGCGATAGCTCGCGTCAATTCGACGTCCGCCAAGTCCCAGTGTCTTCGGGCCTGCATCAGCCGAATCCGTGTCTCCGAAATAGTCGATGCTACCCATCGGGTGCGAAAATCAATCGGCATCGAGCTTAGTAGCCGATCTAGTTTGTCGATTGTCTCCTCCGCTTCTAGCAAACGCCCTTCACACATCAGGACGTTTGCTCGGGAATCGAGCGCGGCCATCTTGATCTCGACGTCATCCGATGACTTTGCCAGTACACGCTCAATGGTCTGCATGGCCTCTCGAAGGTCGCCCGTGGCCTGCAGGGCATGAGAC
>JBKPNQ010000096.1:0-13990 GCA_046732715.1 Acidobacteriota bacterium
AGCGCATCGCGATCGCGCGCGCAATCCTGAAGGACGCGCCGATTCTGATCCTGGACGAGGCGACGAGCTCGCTCGACTCCGAGAGCGAGGCGATGATTCAGGATGCCCTGTGGACGCTGATGGCGGGGCGAACAGCGATTGTCATCGCGCACCGCTTGTCCACAGTCCGACGCATGGACTCGCTCGTCGTCCTCGACCGGGGCTGCGTCGTCGAGCGTGGAACGCACGAGAACCTGCTCGCGCGCGACGGCATCTATGCGTCGCTCTGGTCGCACCAGTCGGGCGGCTTTCTGCCAGCGACCGACGTCGAGACCGTCGCGGTCTATGAGAACTGATGGTTTGCGTCGCCGCCGGCCTCACGTGCGGACCTGAGCCTGGATGATCTAAAAGTGCCGCCCGGAAACCGCTTGCAATAGGCCGAAGGTCCGACCGCTGCGCAAGTGCATACGGCGTCTGCCGATCACCGCATTCTGTCCAATGCCAACGATTTTTCATTTCTTTTGGTGGGCCCCGAGGCCCGGCGCCACCCAGTTGCGCGAATCGTCCCTGACACCCAGCTATCAGCCGGCAGCCAACATCCGTAGCAACGTGTGACAGGCCTTTCCCGTCTAAGTCACCGCCATGAAAAACACAGCTCTCGCCCTCGCGCTCATCGCCCTGACTGCCGGCCCTGCCCTCGCCCAGGGAAAAGAAGCCGAAACCGTGGATAAAACCCTCGCGTTTTCGCCCGGAGGCACGCTCAAACTCAACAACTTCTCCGGGAACACGCGCATTACTGCTGCCGCCGATGGTTCCGTAACGATCCACGCGGTTCGACGAGGCACTCGCGAGCGCCTCGATAACGTCCTCCTCGACATCCAGGTGTCAGGCTCTACGATTGACATCGAGGCCAACAAGCGGGCACCCGGCTGGAATGAAAAGAACGACAACGTGGTCGAAACCGAGTTCGACATCCAGGTGCCAGCCGCAACCCGGCTGGATCTTCACGCCTTTTCGGGCGACTTGATTGCACGAGGTACGACAGCGGATGTGAAGGCCAAAACGTTCAGTGGCAACATCGACATCGACCTCTCGACCGCCGGGTCGGCGCCCGACGTTAACGCGGAGACGTTCAGCGGCGACATCTCGACTCGTCTCCCGGCCGCATCGAACGGCCACGTGACCTTCAACAGTTTCAGCGGCGATTTTCGGAGCGATTTCCCGGTCATGCTGAACCGAAAGTCGAAGCGCGACATCTCCGCCGACCTCGGCAGTGGTGGCGCCACGAACTTCGATTTCAAGACCTTCAGCGGCGACCTGAAACTAGTGAAATAGCTTCCACCTTTAGGTGGAAGGATATTGAACGTTGCATTACGCTGGCCTGATGCGCCAGCGGAATCTTCTACTCCTTCTGATCGCTCTCCAGCTGGCGCTCGGGGCCTGCACCCGCAGCGCCGGTTTATTTTCAGAGGCGAATGCGCGCGCGCACGTCTCGATGCTGGCGGGAACGATTGGAAGCCGTCCGGTCGGCAGCGAGGCCAACGCCAAGGCTCGCGCCTACATCATCGACCAGTTGAAGCTCTACGGATACGAAGTCCGAGTCCAGGAGACCGACGCGGCGCGGCCTGAGCTGGGCCGGACAACGCGGGTGGCGAACATCATCGCGTCGCTCGGCGGCCAACGCGGCGAAGCGATCGGTCTTGTCTCACACTATGACTCTGCGCCGGAGTCGCCGGGCGCCGCCGATGATGGGCTCGGCGTTGCCGTCTGCCTCGAGGCGGCGCGAGTCATCGCTGCCCGCCCAAACCGGCAGTGGACTACCTTCGTTCTCGTCACTGACGGCGAAGAATCCGATCTGATGGGGGCCGCGGCGATCGTGACCGACCGCGTGGTCGCTGCCAAGCTGCAGGCCTATATCAACGTCGAGGCTGCGGGCTCGGACGGCACCGCCGTCCTCTTTCAGTCAGGACCCGCGAACTCCTGGTTGACGACGCCGTGGGCGCGAGTGGCCCCGCACCCTCGTGGCGGGTCGTTCGCGGTCGAGGTTTACCGACGGCTTCCGAACGACACCGATTTCACTATTTTCGCTCGCCACAACATTCCCGGCTTGAATTTCGCGGCGGTCGACGACGGCTACAGCTATCACACCGCTCGGGACGTCCCGGACCGCCTCACGAGCCGAGCACTGCGGACAACCGGCGAAAACGTCGTCGCGGTGGTCAGCGCCCTCGACGACGTCAACATCACACAGCGGACCAGGTGGGGATCGACCTATTTCGACGTCGGGGGCGTGTCGGCGGTGAGCTACGGAATGATCGTCGGCTGGATCGGTGCAGCCGCGGCATTGATGCTGGGAGGGATCGCCTGCGTTCGCACGATTTCAACAGCGCTGCAGCAGGCCGGGCCGGTGCGATGGCTGATTGGCGTGATCTGGATGGTTGCAGGGGTCGCCGCTGTGGTCGCGGCGATGGTCGGGGCCACGTGGGCGCTTCGCGCGGCGCGCGAGGTCTACCACCCGTGGTACGCCCATCCCGATCGCTTCTTTCTGCTGCTGGTTGCAGTCGGTGCGACCGCGGGATGGGCGATGACGCGAGCTGGCGTCTGGCTGCCACCACATTTGCGCGCTCCTCGCAATCCGATTGTGACGTGGAGCCTCGCGTTGCCGGTCTGGCTCATCCTCGCCGCAGCCGCAGCGTGGCTCGCGCCAGCCGCCGCATATCTGTGGACCCTACCGCTGCTTGCCGCCGGCGCCGTGCTGGTGATTGTGCGGCATGACAATGTCGCGCTGATACGGGTCGCGTCGATTGTGATCCTTGCTGTGGCGGGCACGCTGTGGCTGCGAAACGCGGTCGATCTTCTGCGCTTCGCCACCGCCGTCCTGGGGCGGCTGCCGCTCATCACACCGGTGTACGCGCATGCAGCGATCCTGGCCGGCGCAGGCATGATGATCGCGCCACCGCTGCTGGCCGCGACCGCCCGCGAGCAGCCTGCGACCAGACCGGCCCTGATCACCGGGTTGTGCTTGCTGGCAGTCGCCGTCGCGGCCGGCGCCGCCGCGCTCGCACCCGCATACACGAACGAGCATCCGCTCCGACGACACATCCGCGCCTTGCAGGAGCCGGACAATCGAACGATCTGGGAGATTACGTCCGTCGAGCCGGGAATCGATCTCGCCCCGGGGGCGCCAGCGGGATGGACACGCGCGACCGATACTGTTTCGACCAGCGTCCCGTGGGGACGCTTCCGCGACCCGTTCGTGTTTCGTACCACTGGCATTCCGCTTGGACCCGTGCCCGCCGATATCGCCGGATTCACGATCAAGCCCTTCGAAGGCGGCTCTGAGGTGTCGGTCACGATCATTCCGCGCCGCCGCAGTCTGGCAATTTCTTTCGTCCTTCCGACCGGCGTAACCCCGTTGACGTCGAGCTTTCCCGGGGCCGAGCGGTTGGGGCAATGGACGGCCACATTCATCGCGCCGCCGCCGGAAGGCATCGCATGGCGCGCGACGTTTCGCAGCGCCGATGCGGCACGACTGCGGGATCTGCGCCTCGCGATCACCGATTCCGGGTTCCCGAACGGCAACGGCTGGCAGCGGCTGCCCGACTGGCTGCCGCAGGACCATACCGTGTGGGCGGCGACCGCGACCTGGGTCGTGGATCCCGCCACGCTGGCCGCAGTTGAACCGGTTCCGCCATTACGCTAAACTACGTAACGATTACGCTGGTTAACGTAATGCCGATACGCAACCCCTTCGTCTACGGCGAGGTCGTGCCACGGGAGGCATTCGTCGATCGCGAAGTCGAGCTCGACCGCCTGACCAGCGATCTCCTCGCCGGCCAGAAAATCTTCCTGATCTCCCCGCGGCGCTACGGTAAGTCCTCGCTGGTCAGGCAGGCACTTCGCGCGGCGGAGCGCAGCGGGGCGCTGGCGGTCGACGTCACCGTCAGCAGCTACAGCTCATACGTCGGTTTCCTCGAAGGGTATGCCCGGGCCCTGTTGGGAATTGAGACCCGAATCGACACGCTCCGCGCGTGGCTGCGCGACATGCTCGGCGGTGTTCGCCCGGAGGTGCGAATCGAAGCCGACGAACACGGCGGAAGCCAGCTCGCTCTGTCGTTCCCCTCGGCCAGAACCGGAAAAGACGTGTCGCGGCTCGCGCAGGAAGTCTTTGCACTCCCGGGCCGCATCGCAGATGCACGCCGTCGACGCCTCGCCATCGCTCTGGACGAGTTCCAGGCGATCGCGTCGTTCAATGGCGGCAGCGTTGAGCACGCGCTCCGCGCCGCGGTTCAGCATCAGCGTCAGGTGGGATATGTCTTCTCCGGATCCGAGCCCAGCCTGATGGAACGGATGCTCGGCCGCAGCCGGCCCTTTTACAAAGCCGGGCCGGTGATGCGACTGCAGAAGGTCCCGGCCGAACCGTTCGCCGAATTCATCGAGGCCCGGTTTCAAGCCACGCGCCTGCGTCCAGCTCCCGGTCTCGGGGCCGCCATCGTCGAGCTCGCGGGCAATCTTCCTTACGATGTGCAACGGCTCGCGCACGAGGTCTGGGATGACGCACAGGGTGGAAAGGCAGTCGGACTGGACGACCTCCATGAAACGCTGAAGCGGCTGCTCGGTGAACACGAGGTGATCTTCGAGGCCACCTGGCAGCACCTGACGCTTGCGCAGCGCGCCGCCCTTCGCGCGGCGGTCCTGGAGGAAGGGCGCGAACTGCTGTCGGCGGATGTTCGCACACGTTACCGGCTCGGCGGCGCGTCGACGGTGCAGGCGTCCCTCAGCGCCTTGGTCCGCGAGGACATCCTCGCGCGCGAGGGCACACGATACGTGGTCGTCGATTCACTGTTCAGGGAATGGGTCGCACGGCATACGCACTGAATCGCTCATCCCTAATCACTGATCCTGAATCACTGATCCTGAATCACTAATCCTGAATCACTAATCCCCGAATCGCCAATCCGTGGATCTTCGTCGAGTCCACGACCGTCATTTCCGGAGTGGTCGAATCGACGATGCGGGAGCCAGGCACTCTCGATTGGAGGATGCGACGATCAGGGATTCATGGATGAGAGATTCGGGATCAGTGATTAGTGATCAGGGATTCAGGTAGAGTCTCCGTGGTGCCCGCTTCCCGTTTCGTCCGCGTCCTGGCTCGAGTCGCGTGTCGCGTGTTCTACCGTGTCGACTGCGTCGGCACGCCGCCGGGAACTGGAGCCGCTCTGCTGCTGCCGAACCATCCGAACGCGTTGCTGGATCCGGCGGTCATCTGGGCCACGGCCGAACGCGACGTCCGATTCCTGGCGAAGTCCGTCCTGTTCGAAGGGCCGCTGCGGTTTCTCGTCGCCGGGTCGGGCGCGATTCCTGTCTATCGAAAGCTGGATCAGGCGGACGTCTCCAAGAACTCGGAAGCGTTCGCCGCCGTCGATCGCGCGTTCGCGGAAGGAGATGCGATCTGCATTTTCCCCGAAGGTGTCAGCCACTCAGAGGGACGATTGGTGCCGCTGCGGACCGGCGCAGCGCGGATGGCGCTCAGCGCGGAACGTGCGGGCACGCGCGTCAGCCTCGTACCCGTGGGGTTGAATTTCGACCGAAAGACCACGTTTCGATCGCGTGTGACAGTCGTCTACGGTCATCCATTCACGTGCGCGGATCTCGCCGATCCCGTCGTTCATCCGGATGCCGTTCGCGAGCTGACGACACGTATCGCGGACCATATGCGCCGCCTGCTGATTGAAGCGGAGCTGAAGAGCGATGCCGCGCTGGTCGACCGGGTCGATCGCATGTATGCCGCGGCGCGAGGCATTGGACGCGACCCGCACGAACGCGTCGAGCGACGCAGGATTATTGCCGCGGGCATCGAACGGCTCCGCACGGCGGATCCGCAACGCTACGACGAAATCCTGATGCGGTTGCACCGCTATCAGCAGCGGCTGCAACGATTCGGTCTGCGCGATCGACATCTGGATTGGGCTGTCTCGACCGGTGACGCCATGAGATTTGCGCTGCGCGAAGCGCTCGCCGCTGTGGTCCTCGTTCCGTTAGCGGCGGTCGCGCTGATCGTCTTTGCGATTCCCTATCACCTGACCGGCTATGGCGCCCGCTGGTTTACGGGCGAGCCCGATGTTGCGGCGACGGCCAAAGTCGTCGGCGGCTTTCTCGTCTACGCGGTGTGGCTGCTCGCGTTTGTCGCGGTCGCGTGGTGGTGGCGCGGCTCCATGGCTGGGATGGTGACGCTTCTGCTCGTGCCTGTCGTCGCGGTCGCGGGACTTTTTGCCTTCGAGCGCGAGTCCGCCGTCGTCGACGCGGTTCGCGCCTGGTTTCTGCTTCAGCGGACAAGCGCCGACACGCGCGAGCGGCTGAGACAACGACGATCGGAGCTTGCGGACGTGCTCGATGAAGTGAATGAGTGGCTGACGGACGAAACTGGAATTGCTGATTGTTGAATCGCTGATTGCTGATTCCAGAGCTCCGAGCCATAAAACCAAGCCTCAGAAATCAGTAATCAGCCATTCTTAATTCAGCAGGTATCGCTTGGCGAACTCAATCCACGTGTAGAACATGAAATTGTTGTTGGGGGTCGTTGACGGGAGCAGATGGCCCTCGTCAGTGTAGATAGTCGTCCACACCGTCCCCCCGTTGTCCCGGACGCTGCCTGCCATTTGTTCCGCCTGCGTGACCGGGACGCGTGTGTCTTTCGCGCCGTGCACGATGAGAAGCGGCACTTTCACCTTCGACGCCTGGGTCAGAGGGGAAATACGGATCAGGAACTCGCGAATCGCCGGATCCCGTTCATCGCCGTATTCAAGCCGCCGATCCTCCGGCCGCGTCGGATCGGTTCCCTGAAAATAGCCGATGAAATCCGAAATCGCGTTGCCGGCAATCGCGCAGCGAATCCGGTCGGGAAACATTTCGGCGACCGCATATGTCATGTAGCCGCCATAGCTGACGCCGGTGACCAGCACGCGGTTCTTGTCGAGCGATGGCTGGGTCGCGATCCAATCCAGCAGCGAGCCGATGTCCTTCACGGCACCCTCCCGCTTTATCCCATCATCGAGCCGGCCAAAGGCCTTTCCAAAACCCCAGCTTCCCCGAACGTTCGGAAAAATGATGGCGATACCGAGCTCATTCAAGAAGTAGGCGCTCCGCCCCAAATACTGCGGACGAGCGCGCGAACCGGCGCCGCCAGGTCCGCCGTGAATGTTGATGATGACTGGTCGCGGTCCAGTGAATCGTGCCGGAGGACGATAGAACACACCGGAAATCTGCAGACCGTCAAAACTCTTCCATGTGACAATCTCGGGCTCAGGAAGTACGTCAGGGTTGAACGCACCAAACTCGCTTCGCGTCCATCGCTCGACGCCGCCGGTTCGGCTGTTCACGGAGAACACGTCACCGAACGTCCGCAGCGACCAGAGTGAGAACGCGACCTCGCTGCTGTCGGGCCGCCACATCGGCACGGTGAGCAACTGGCCGGCCGGAAGTTTTGGCGCCCAACGCAGTGCGAGACTGGCGGTATCGAGCAGCTCGACACGGCTGCTCGTCGTACTGTCGAATACGGCGGCAATCGTGCGGCCGTCAGGAGACAACGCGAACGCCTCGAGCGCGTCGTCTTCCTTGGTCAGCGCCTGCCATTTCCCGGTCGCGACCTCCCCGCGCCACAGCCGCAGCCCCTCTGAACCGGTGTTGCTCAGCACGTAGACGTAGCGCCCGTCTGGCGAAAAAACCGGGGTGCGCCACACGGCCGGCTCCCCCTCGGGGCTCAAGCGAGTCTTCTGTCCCGTTTTCACGTTCACGCGCCACACTGACGTCTGCGTGTTGGCGGCGGGAGCGTTCACAACCAGAAGCTCGCTGTCGTCGGGAGACCAGTCGGCCACGCTCCAGTTCCCCTCGACCTCGGAGACGAGCCTCGCGCTCGATGGATCGCGAGGATTCATGACGTAGAGATCGCGATCGGCACCGCCGTGGCCGCCGCGGCGCGTCGAGTCAAATGCGATCAGGCCCGACCGATGCGACCAGACCGGGACGCCGTTCCGGGACTTTCCGTCAGTGAGGAGAACGGCGGTACGATTGAGCGGATCGTAGCGAAGCAGCTGTAGTGTTTCGGCGCCGCCACCGGAATCCTTGCTGAAAACGAAATACGAGCCGTCGGGCGCGTACCAGGCGCCCGCCAACTGCGGATTGATCCCTTCACGAAAGAACGTCAGCTGCTGGCGATCCATCCCAGGACCGGCCACAGCATGAATCTGGGTCACGGTCCCGAATGCGGTCGTAATCAGAACTGAACGATCGCTGGGGTGCCATCCGAGCAGAATGGCTCGCCTTGACGAGGCGTAAGGCGCGAGCGTGTCTGGAATGCTCGCCGGAATCGGCGGCAGCCCTTCGGCCTTGACGTTCGCGGGAACTGTCAGAAACTCCGACGAGGACGGTGACGCCGCACCACTGCCAGACGAGGTCGCTTGTGCAGAGACACTCGCGGCAACGGCAGTTCCGGCGAGAGCCAGGAGTGCTGCGCGTCGAAGGTGATGCATGAAATTGCTGCGGTGGGAGCGAGTTCCATTATAGTGCAAACCCCGCTTCCCTGCTGTTCGTCCAACGCACCATGAGAATAGTGATAGCCGGCGGGACAGGGTTCCTCGGGACGCAACTCGCGGAGACCTATGCCGAGGATGGACACGACGTCCGCGTCCTGACGCGCGGACTTATCCCCGGCGATTCTCGCCATGACCCGGGGACGGGTGTGCCTGGCGTGACGCGCGTGGGATGGCGGCCGGACGGCCGCAGCGGCGCCTGGGCCTCGGTGGTCGATGGAGCCGACGCCGTCGTCAATCTGGCCGGGGCAGGCATCGGTGACGCACGATGGTCGAAGGACCGGAAGACCGTCATCCGCGACAGCCGAATTCGTCCCACCCGCAGCCTCGTCGCAGCGATCACGGAGTCGACGCTGCGGCCACCCGTCTTCATCAGCGCCAGCGGAGTCGGTTACTACGGTGCGGCGGCTAGCGACGCGAAGACCGAAGCGTCCCCGGCCGGCGGCGATTTCCTCGCACAGATCTGCGCCGAATGGGAGACCGAGGCATTGCGTGCGAAGAGCGCGGCAACACGGGTCGTTCTTCTCCGTTCGGGAATGGTGCTGGAACGAAGCGGCGGTGCGCTGCCCCGCTTGATGCTGCCGTTTCGTTTTTTCGCCGGCGGTCCCGCGGGATCGGGACGGCAGTACATCTCCTGGATTCATCGCATCGATTGGGTGGAGATGATTCGATGGATTGTCGACTGTCCGCAGGTGGACGGCCCTGTCAATGCCACGTCACCCGTCCCTGTGACGAACCGCGAGTTCGCGAAGGCACTGGGCCGTGCGATGCATCGGCCGGCATTCATGCCCGCGCCGGCGTTCGCCTTACGACTGGTGTTCGGAGAAATGGCAGAGGCACTTGTGCTGACCGGTCAGCGCGTCGTGCCCCAGTGTGCGCTGTCACACAGCTTTCACTTCCGATACCCGGAGATCGATCTCGCGTTCAGGGGGATTTTTGGAGAATAGCGCCTGCGGCCCGAGCGAGGCGCGAAGCCGCCGAGCGAGAGCGAGCGGGGGTGGGGCCCCGCGAGCAGTGAGTAAAGCTGACAGACAGTTCGAACCCTTCTGTCTTTGCTTGGTCCCGCTGTCTCAAAGTATGTCCGGCGCTCCGCCCCTGAAGTTCCCGCCAAGCACCGGCACCGAGTCACCGCCCAGCCACGAATCGACCACCTTCGCGTAGACCGATCGGAAGTCGGTCTCATAGTGAACGTCGTTGCCGCTGTTCTCGAGCGTCGGGTTGTCGGGTGTGATGCGGAGATTGGGTGCCGTGCCGAAGATGCCGCCTCGCACCGTCCCGCCCATCGCCATCATCACGCTCGCGGCGCCGTGATCGGTGCCCTGGCTGCCATTCTCGTTGATGCGCCGGCCGAACTCCGAGAACTGGAGCACGAGGGTGTCTGACAGAAGTCCCTGATTGAGCAGGTCGTTGTAGAAGGCGAACAGGCCATCGTTGAGCGTTGTCATCAGGCCGCTGTACGAACCGTTCGCTTGATTGGGATTCTGCGCGGCGTGCGTATCGTATCCGCCGGTCTGAACCCAGAAGACCTTGGTGCCGACGTCCTTCACCATCGCGCCGGCGATCGTGCGCAGCGCGAGGCCAAAGCCGTTGTTCGGATAGGTCACGCTGGCGGAATACGTCCCAACCTGTATCACCCGATCCAGAGTCGCAAACGCGCCCTGCGCGGTCGAATTGACGAAGGCGAGGTGTGGTTGATCGACGGGCAGATGGGAGGCGATCCGCGTCGCGCTGTCGCGGGCAAACCCATTGTCCGCGCCGCCGTTCGGTGACTGAAAGGTATAGCCCTGCGCACTGGGGATGGACGGCACACCGACGTGGTTCGATTGCAGCGTCCGTGGAATCACGCCGGTGGTCGACCAGGCGGTGAGCGGATCGACCGGCGCGGGCAGCGTATCGAGGTATCGGCCGAGCCACCCGTTGCCTTGCGGCGAGCGTGGATCGCCGGTCGACCAGATGTCGGTGCCCTCGAAATGCGAACGGCTCGAATTTTGATAGCCCGTGCGCTGGATGAATGCCAGGCGTCCCGCATTGAAGATCGTCCGCAGTCCGCTCAGGCGCGGATGCAGGCCGAGCGCAGCGCCGGAACGATCGGATCCGATCTGCAGCGCGTTGGCCGCCGGGATGGCGATCGTCGGCCGGCGGTTGCGGTACTCGGGATCGTTGTAGGGAATCAGCATGCTGAGCGAATCGTTCCCGCCGCTCAGGTACAGCACGACGAGGTTGCGACGAGAGCGGCCCTGCGCCCGTGCAAGATCCGAGAGGAAGGCGGGCGCTGCGAAGCTGATGGTGAACGCTGCGACGCCGCCACGCACGAACTCGCGTCGAGTGATGGCCATGTTCGTTGTCCCTAATCACTCCGAAGGGCTTCGCCCCCCGACTCCCCTTGTATCTACACGCTCGCGCGCTCGTTCGCCACTGTCATAGCGTTTTGAAACCGCTTCTATACGAGTTGATAGTCGCCGGAACCAACGATCAGGTGTGCGACACCCGCCGCCTTGGTCAGGAGCTGCGCGTCAGATCCCGTCCAGGCGCCGCCGGCGCGCACGTAGTCCAACAGCGCCTGGTACGGCTCACGGGCAAATGGCGCCGCCGTCAGTCGATCGAGCATGTACGACACCAGCGCCTCGGGCGACTGGCGTGCACCGCGTGCGAGATCGCGAAGGTTGACTCGCTGGTTCGTCGCCAGCTGCGAGGCAAAATTCATCCGGGTCAACATGGCGCCGCTCGAGAACCAATTCGTGCCGAGATCCCATCCCGCGACGTCTGGCGGCTCGAAGAGCTGCTGGCCCATGTTCGACATCGGGCCGAGCGCATTGTTGACGGAGAAACCGGCCCACCCGACTTCTTTGATCGATCGCGCGACGAATTCTGCGGGCCATGAGTATCGCGAATAGCGATTGCCCGGAGCGGTGAACTGCGGCGACAGCAGCAGCCTCTCCATCACCGGCTTCAGCTCGAACTTGCTGGTGTAGTAGGTATTCGCCAGATCGGCGATGAGTCCCTGATCCGGCTCCGAAACCTCACTGACGAAGAACTGATACAGTTTGCGCGCCAGGCGCGGGCCGGTCGCCGGGTGCGCCGCGACGGCGTTGATCAAGTCGAGCCCGTCCTGCATGCCAGCATCTTGCGCGCGCGCAGGAATGACCTTGCTGCTGTTGGAATAGATCGGGAACGTGAATTCCTTGGCGGTGGTGTCGTGCTGTCCGGCCACGTAGCTGAACGTGTAGTAGGCGCTCTGCGGGCGGGCAAGATTCCATCCGGTGAAGACGCGCGCACCGGCGTAGACGTCGGCCTCGGCAAACGTATCGACGCCCATCGTGAAGAGTTCCATCAGCTCCCGAGCGAAGTTCTCCTGGGGCTTGCCCTTCACGTTCGTACGGCCATCGAGCCACACGAGCATCGCGGTGTCCTTGGCCACCTCAATGAGCAGATCGCGGAAGTTGCCAAGCGCGTGCTTCCGGAACAGCTCGATCTGCCCGATCACCTGGTTCGGATCTTCGCTGGGCTTTGCCGCCAGGTATCGCGCGCCTTCTTCAGCGCCGAGCGCGCCGGCCACTTTGCTGTAGGCGGTTGCGAAGTGGTTGTGCCAGAACAGCGTCATCTTCTCCTGGAGAGGACGACGAGAGTGGATCATGCGAAAGAGCCAGCGCTGGCGTGAATCGTTGATCACCGTGCGTGGCGAGAACGCGCCAGTCGAAGTCGTGGCGACGTATCCAGGAGTGCCGATCAGGGAATCGACATCATCCGGGACGCTCTCGTAGTCGAGCAACTGCCGGACCGCGGAGGTCAGGCCGAGCTCCATGTAGTCGTCGATTTCATCCTGCCCGGCGCCAAAGCCGGCTCGCCGCAGCAGGTGCTCGATCACGTGCTCGCCGTGCCGAACGCGCTCGCGATCGAGAGGGTCGTTTCGCGTTTGCTGCATGGTGCGATTCCCCGCGCGGCGGATCATACGCCTCTCGTCAACGAGCGGCGTTGATTCCTTTAGACCGGTCCGACCTGCCCGGGGTTACCTCACAGAACCCGCGAGAAGCCAAACAAATCGTCTCCTTTGGCTGGCTCTTTTTGAAACTGTCGCAACAGGATCCTGGCCGCGAGCCAGGAAACGCCTGCGCCGTGCTGGGCTGCCCCCATGGCGAACAGATGCCGGGGAAAGTTGCGATGGAGGCCGATAAACGGCAGGCGATCGACGGTTTCGTAATGGGTGGAGCACCAGCCCCATTCCGGTTGCAAGCCCGAGATTGGCGGGTACATCACTGAAAGCTCATACATCAACTGGCCCGTTCGCTGGACGAGCGTCTTCGAGCGGGCGCGGTCGGCGACGGCCGGTTGGTCGGCACCCGTGAAGAGAGCACGATCATCTTTGAGCCAGCGGAGCAAGTGCGGAGGGGCATCAACGTCCTTGAGAACACTCGATCGGCTCCCAGCCTGCCGCCGAACCGCGGCGGGCAGTGGTTCGGTGACGACTGCGTAACTGTCGATCGCCGTGAGGTGGCGGCGCAGGGCGCGCAGATCGGCGAGAACGGCAGAGGTAGCCACGACGACCGCCGAGGCCCGGATGGTTCCTGATGCGGTCGTGACCACCACCTGCTTGCGCCCTGCACGAATTCGGCGCACCGCCGAATCTTCGTGTAACGACGCTCCGCGGGTCGCGGCGGCGGCAGCAAAGCCCACGCACGCGCGATACGGATCGCAGGTGAAGCCGTGGGTCCTGATTGCGCCGCCACTTTCAACCGCGGCTTCACGGTTCACCGCCGCGGGCTTCAGCCATGTGTGCTCGAGTCCCGCCTGACGACGGTTCTGGTGCTCGCGTTGCAGCAGCCGCGCGGTATCCGAATAGCCGCGCGCGATCGTCAGATAGTCCGACGGCTCGAGATCACAACGAATCCCCAACCGCCTGATCGCGGCGGAAAAGTCGAGCGACGCGCGCCTCATCATCTGCCACATCGTCCGCGACGCCCTGAGCCCGTGTGCGAGCGCGTTTTCTCGAAACGACGCATCGAAGTCCTCGCGAATCAGACCCGCGGATTCTGCAGTCCCGCCGCGGCCGATTGAATCAGCTTCAAGCAAGATCGTCTTCACCCCGGCGCCGGCAAATGACCACGCGCACACGCATCCGGTCAGACCGCCGCCGACGATGACGACGTCGGTTTCGAACTCGCCTCGAAAGCGGGGATAGGAAGGACGGCGGGATTTCGGATAGCGATCGAGCCAGAGTGGAACGTTGCGGATCGGCATGAAAACGTCGGCCCCCGTAGATCGTCAGTGCTGAGCTGTCGCCCCGTAGTCTACTTGACGCGGGGTCAGACCGGGGTCAGACCGGGGTCAGACTGGGGTCAGACCACTGCTGCAACCTCGAAAATCGCTGCGACTTGGTGCGTTATTCAAACCATCGAGGTCTGGCCCGGTCGCAGAAACTGCAAAGG